>JAEDGE010000034.1 GCA_016297675.1 Oscillospiraceae bacterium | reverse complement strand
CAATTCGGTCATAGGATTTTTTAATTTTGCAGAGTTCTGTCAGAACTGGGAAGAGGTCACTTTCACAGGTTAGTTGTAAACCGGTTGTTTCACCCAGAATTTGATAAAAGAGGGCGGGATTCATGGCAACCGATACGACTGCATGACCGGTACCAAGGTCAATCTGCTTGACAGAGGCAGAGAGAATATGTTCGGCAGAGGCGAGCGTTTCTGTCATTTGTGGTACATCCCGCACATATTGCAGTGGTTCCGCAGCGGCACGAATGCTGGAGAAAACGGATTTCCGCAGCCAATGCTCTGCATCCAATGCCGTAATCCATCCAGCTGTCTGGATTTCCACTTCCCGAATGGGGAAGGCATAGAGCAGCTGTGTCAGAATGGCTTGAATGTCTGTTTCATCCAGTTCTGGACAGCAAACCGGTAGGACGGCAGCATGATATTTTTGCCGCAGATTTTCGCAGAGTGCCTCTGTCTGGCGACTGTGGGGTTCGACTGCATTGACCAGTACCACAAATGGTTTTTCCAGTTGCTGCAATTCTTGAATGACTCGTTCTTCACACGCAGCATATTCCTCTCTTGGCAGATTGGTAATGCTGCCGTCCGTTGTCACCACAAGTCCCACAGTTGCGTGTTCGGTGATGACTTTTTGTGTTCCGACTTCTGCTGCCATGCCGAATGGGACTTCTTCTTCAAACCATGGCGTTTTGACCATACGGGGCATATCGTTTTCGATATAGCCAAGGGCACTGGGTAAAATATAGCCGACACAATCCACCATGCGAATGCGGAAGTGTGTATGGTCGCCGATGGTGATTTCTGCTGCTTCTTCTGGAATAAATTTTGGTTCGGTTGTCATAATGGTTTTACCGGCGGCAGACTGCGGCAGTTCATCCACTGCACGCAGCCGTTTAGATTCCTCTGGAATATGAGGAATGACCAGCTTTTCCATCAGTTGTTTGATCAAAGTGGATTTCCCAGTTCGGACAGGACCGACAACGCCGATATAAATATCACCGCCGGTTCGCCTTGCGATGTCCTCATAAATATCTTTTGCCATAGCGTTGCCTCCTTAATATACAATCGGAATAAACAGCATACCGGGCTTTGTCAGCGTATCGCCTGTTAGGTCATTTTCCGCAGAAATGGCAGATACTTTGGTGTTACAGCGTTTGGCAATCTCCCAGACCGATTCGCCGACAGTCCCATAATAAAGCCGCAACGCACAGTCGCTGTCCCGTGTTCGCTTGCGGTTTTCATCGACTGTAACCCCAGAAAGACAGGTTTCCTGTGCTGCCGGATAGAGCATACCGTGCAGAGAGATGGATGCCTTAATGGAAATGCTGCCGTCTGCGGCAAGATGGAAGGAAGATTCTGCTGGTTCTGCCTCTGCACAGAGGGTTGCCTGCTCCAGCGGAACGGTTGTGGTAAGCAGTTCTTCAAACGCTTCTTCTTTCTCCAACAAGAATGGCATGCCCTCGGCATCTTTTGCCAGGACACTGCAACAAAGCATACCACTTACTCGAATCCGATTTTGTTCCGGCACAGGGGCAGCACTGACATTTTTAATGCGGCATTGTAAATCGCTGACAAAGTCCACAGGCGTATCGCCGGCAGGGATGGCAGCGGTACAGGAGAACTGTTCTTTCAGTGGGACGGGAATGCCGTCAATCCGCAGCGGTGTGCTGGTGCAGTCACAAAGATAGGCAGTGGAATAGGCATCCGTGACGACTTGCACGGATGCCGGTTTGCAAGCCATACAGGTCAGACGAATATCCGCTTCACATTTCAGACAGTTTTGTTCGCCGCCTTTTTCTGCAATGGGCTTGCATTCACAGCGAATGACCTGTACGGTTGCCATGCCGGTGAACGATTCCTCAATCTTTTCCATATCTACAATCTGGCTATAGGGGATTGTAAACTGCATACTTTCCGGTTCTGGATGTTCTTCGGATTCGCAGCGGTAGAGAATGGAAACCGCAACTTCTCCCCGTGCGACAAATTTACCGGCAATGATAGATTGTTCGCCCTGTTCTGCCCGTGCGGTACAGCGGAGGATACTATGGATGGGGGCTTTGGCGGTGTTCAGTTCAATTTCCTCTGAAAGGGAAACGACTTTCACTGCACGCTGTTTCTGGCTGGCGTAAGCAATTGTCTGCTTGCGACACTGCATATGCATTCCAAATATATCGGAGATGACTTCCTGCATCCGTTCGCCGGTGATTTGAATCCGAACCGAAACGGCTCCTCTGACATCCAACCGGCGGCGGCTGACGGCACGGCAGTTGGCATAATCGGTTTTTGCCTGTAAGGTTACAGCCGGATTTTCCGGCTTGCTTTGCAGTTCCAAATTCTTGGTGTAATGCATGGTTTGATTGACACATTGCAGACTGTGGCTGCCATTTCCACAGTAGAGAATGCGAATCTCTACCTGTAATTCATAGTTGAGCCGATTGCCGTTGAGCTGGTAGTCTATGACAGATGGCTGCATTTCACAGCTGATGATGCGGAAAATTTCAGGGTCATAATCCGGCAGGACATAATCCAGCTCTACGCCTTGTTCCTGTGTTTCCTCCAGAATGCGTTCTGTGACGGGAATGCGTTCCCGATTCAGTTTCAGTTCCATGTGGTATCCTCCTTATTGTCCCGTGCGGGTTGATGTTACTACAATCTATGCAGACAGGCAACCCGATATGCTATTGCCGAACAGGAGATCACATTCTGTTTGTACATAAAAATAACATAAAAAGGATGGGAAATGGTTTTACATTTGTATTTCTATCCGAAATGTGAAGAATAAAAAACTTGACATTCCGGCGGTCGTGTCGTATAATAAAACTACATGTGATAGTTCGTTTCCGAAAACGGCTTTTGAAATTGTCGTTTTTTGGTTTTGTAATAAAGGTCTACTTGCAAACTCGTTTGGGAATGGCTGCATTTTTTATAATGCATGATCATATATTATACTTATTTACAATCGTACAATGCAAATGCGGCAAATAAAAAGAACAATGATCAGGGAAACACCACTGCGGTCAGTATACAGGCTTGCCGGAGAAGGGTGATGGTTGCAAAACTTGTTTTTGATTTGATTTATTTGTATCGGATGTATCCAGTTGTGGAAATTGCACAAACTATGACACAGCAGAACGGAAATTGCGTCGCTTGTGCAATGCCTTCTGCCGCATTTGCGAGCAGAAAGAGAGGTTTTTTATTTGGCTACGAAAGAAGGAAAAGAGGGAAAGGCAGCAGCACTGCCGAAAAAACGGAATTACCGGCGTAGAATGCCGAAACAGAACGGCGGAGAACTTGTGACAAAGGGACGTGCCAAAACAGTCACCCGCACCGCAGCATTTGCAGCATCTCAGAGTCGTTCCAACCATAAACAGGAATTGCGGCGGACACCGGTTCGGATTATTCCACTGGGCGGCTTAAACGAAATCGGAAAGAATATGACCGTGTTCGAGTGCAGCAATGATATGTTTATTCTGGACTGCGGACTGGCATTTCCGGACGGTGATATGCCGGGTGTAGATATTGTGATTCCAGATTTCACTTATGTGGAGGCAAATCGGGATAAATTGCGTGGCATTGTGCTGACGCATGGACACGAAGATCACATTGGTGGTTTGGCATATTTATTGAAAAAGGTGAATGTACCAGTCTACGGCACAAAGCTGACACTGGGACTGGTCAAGGGCAAGCTGGAGGAGCATGGACTTGCAAATGCAGTAAAGCTCTGTGAGGTGCAGCCAAAGCGGACAGTGAAAATGGGCTGCATGGGGGTAGAGTTCATCAAGGTCAACCATTCCATTCCGGGTTCTGTCGGGATGGCAATTCATACACCGGCTGGTATCATTGTGCACACGGGTGACTTTAAGGTCGATTTTTCTCCCGTTGATGACGATGTGATTGATTTGGCACGGTTCGGCGAACTGGGCAGCCGTGGAGTACTGGCATTGATGGCAGATTCTACGAATGCAGAGCGTTCGGGCTTTACTCGTTCTGAACGAACGGTTGGTGAATCCTTTGACAAGCTGTTTAAACGAGCAACCGGAAAACGCATTATCATTGCCACATTCTCTTCCAATATTCACCGGATTCAGCAGATCATTGACAACGCACAGCGGAGCAATCGAAAGGTTGCTGTATTTGGCAGAAGCATGGTGAATGTCATTTCCACCGCATTGGAACTGGGATATTTGAATGTACCAAAGGGAATTTTGATTGATATTGATGAGATGAGTCGTTATCCGGATGAACGGATTGTATTGATTACCACTGGCAGTCAAGGCGAACCCATGTCAGCCCTGACCAGAATGGCAATGAACAGTCATAAAAAAGTGGTCATCACACCGAATGATTTTATCATTATCTCTGCCAATCCGATTCCGGGCAATGAAAAGCATGTAACCAGAGTAGTCAATGAGTTGATGAAGTCTGGTGCAGAAGTCATTTATGAGGCAATGTATGAGGTACACGTTTCCGGACATGCTTGTCAGGAAGAACTGAAACTGATTCAGGCATTGACCAAGCCAAAGTTCTTTATTCCCGTACACGGGGAATATAAGCATCTGGTAAAACACGCTCAGATTGCCTATTCTATGGGAATGCCGGAGTCCAATGTGATCATTGGCGAAATCGGCAATGTGATCGAAACAGATGGTGTTTCCATGAAAGTGGTATCGCAGGTACCGTCCGGCAGAGTGATGGTCGATGGTCTGGGTGTCGGCGATGTTGGTTCCATTGTATTGCGTGACCGGAAGCATCTGGCACAGGATGGCTTAATCATTGTTGTCATCGGCATTGAGCGGACAGCCAATCTGATTGTTTCCGGTCCGGATATCATCTCCAGAGGATTTGTCTATGTGCGGGAATCCGAGGAACTGATGGAAGAGGCAAGACAAATTCTGTTGGATACCTTGCAGCATTGCTCTGCACAGGAACTGAAAGAGTGGGGAACTCTAAAAAATAAGTTGCGGGATGTGCTTTCTGATTATATTTATGGAAAGACCAAACGTAGTCCGATGATTTTGCCCATTATTATGGAAGTCTGAAAGAACGCTGCCGTGTAACGGGGGGTGTGAACGATCAAAAACAAACTGAAACGAATTCTGTTGTTGACAACAGGTGTGCTGATGCTATTGAGTATTGCAGTGCCGCTGATTGTGATTTCTTTTCTGTATGATAATTGTAAGGTTGCACTGCTATTTTTGCCGGCATTGCTGTTCAATGCACTTTTTATTGTGCAGTTGTTTTTTGCGTTTCGCCGGCGATATCCGATCAATCGGATTCGGGCAGATATGAGCAGTGCAGAAACACCGGTACTGGAACAGTTGACGGTACCGGTGGTACTGGTACAGGAGAATGGCAATGTATTTTGGTACAATACGGCGTTCGCGGATCAGATTTTGCAGGAACCCGGAAAAGGAAAACAGCTGGTGCAGCGATTGCTGCATCTGCATACTTATGCTTCACAGCCGCAAGATCAGATTGTAGAATTTCAAAACCGCAGCTATCAGGTACACAGCATTTCTTGTGTGGCACAGAAAGATGCCTCCCCGATGCATGCCTTTCAGTTTACAGATGTCACAGAGTTGTTGCAATGGAAACGAGATTTTGCCAGTGCAAAGCCGTGTGTATTGCTTTTGGTCATTGATAGTTATGATGATATTTTGCAGTATGCCAAAGAGAGCGAGAAAGCACAGGTTTCTGCTGAGGTGGAAAAGGTGCTGGAACAGTTCATGGCAGGGACAAATGGTGTGATTCGTAAGATTGAAAATGATATGTTCTATGCCGTCATGGAAACACGGCATCTGCGTGTGATTATGCAGGAAAAGTTCAAAGTACTGGACGAAGCCAGAAAAATTTTAGTTAACGGACGCATTCACATTACTTTTTCCATTGGTGTGGGATTTGGTGCAGATTCGCTGGAAGAAAGCGAAAAATTTGCGCATCAGTCTTTGGATATGGCACTGGGACGAGGCGGCGATCAGGCGGCAGTGAAAACAGAAAATGGGTTCTGTTTCTTTGGTGGGACATCCAAGGGTGTAGAGAAAAAATCCAAGACAAAAATTCGTTCTGTTGCCACTGCCTTGCAGGAACTGATTGAAAATGCCGATCAGGTATTTCTGATGGGACATCGGTTTGGTGATTTGGATGCGATTGGTTCTGCCTGCGGTCTGGCTGGAGCCATTGATATGATGAAAAAACCAGTTTCGATTGTGGTCAATCAGAAAAATTGTCTTGCTGGACAGTTGATTCAGCGGATGAAAGAGGCGGAGCGACCGCCGGAGTTTATTGAGCCAGAAGAGGCGATGGAGCGAGTCAGCAGCAACAGTCTTTTGATTGTGGTGGATACCCATAATAAAGATATTCTGGAGAGTGTGGAGCTGTACAAGGCTTGCCGCTATGTGGCAGTGATTGACCACCATCGAAAGAACGTCAACTTTATTGAAAATGCTGTTTTATTTCACCATGAACCATATGCTTCTTCTGCATCGGAGATGGTGACAGAAATTATTCAGTATTTCCGCTTGGATGGGGAAATACCGGCAGCCAATGCAGATGCGTTGCTTGCTGGGATTACGTTGGATACCAAGAATTTTGTCATGCGAACCGGTGTGCGGACATTTGAAGCAGCTGCTTACCTGCGGAAAATCGGAGCAGATACCATACAGGTCAAGTCCCTGTTTTCCAGCACGATTTCCATGTATCAGATTCGTTCGCAAATCGTGGCACACGCAGAAATTTATCATAAGAGTGCCATCTCTGCTGTAAAAATGCAGGATGCGGATACGCGTGTGATTGCGGCACAGGCAGCGGATGAGTTGCTGGGCATTCAGGGGGTAGAAGCCTCATTTGTATTATTTCCAGACCAAAATGGTTTTAGCATTTCTGCCCGCTCTTTGGGGGCAATGAATGTGCAGCTGGTCATGGAGGAACTGGGCGGCGGCGGACATCAAACAATGGCAGCTACACAGCTTGCCGGTGTTACATTACAGGAAGCAAAGGAACGGCTTTTGCAGGTATTGGAAGCCTATGAAGAGAAACAGTAAAAGAAAGGCAGGAGAACATTCATGAAGGTAATTTTTTTGCAGGACGTAAAAGGTTCCGGAAAAAAGGGAGAAGTTAAAAATGTTGCAGATGGGTATGCACGCAACATGCTGTTGAAGAAAGGGCTTGCAGTAGAAGCCACCCCGAAAGCACTCTCGGAACTGGCTGGAAAGCAGTCTTCTGCTGCCCACAAGATTGATGTGGAAAAGCAGCAGGCAAGGGAAACTGCAGAACTTTTGAACGGCAAAACTGTGAAGGCAGTGGCAAAGGCTGGAACAGGCGGACGGCTGTTCGGTGCGATTACTGCCGGCAACATTGCAGATTTGATTGCACAGCAGTATGGCTGCAAAGTGGACAAGAAGCGGATTTCCCTCAAGACCGATATTAAAAATTTTGGCACCTATGAGGCAGAAATTCGTCTGTATGCCGGCATTCTTGCCAAAGTGACGGTAGAAGTCGGCGAAGCGTAAAATCACATACCACAAGAAGGTGCAGGATGACATGGGCGGACACAGTTCGCCCGTATCTTGTTTATGAGGGAGTTTTCAATGGCACAGGAACTGGAAAATATAGAGCAAACGGAACTGCCCTATAGTTTAGAGGCAGAACAGACCATCCTTGGGGCAATTCTGATTGATGCTTCAGTATTGTCCATTGTTTTGGAGAAAATCAAACCGGATAGCTTTTTCAATGAGCAGCATCGAGCACTGTTTCAAATTATGCTGCAAATGTTCACTTCCGGCGAAAAGGCAGATATTATCACTGTTTTGAATGCTGCAATGGCAGAGCATATTTTCGATACCGCAGCAGAAGGACGTGCTTATCTGGGTGCATTGGTCAATCTGGTACCATCTGTTGCAAATATCGAAAGCTATTGTAATATTGTTGCAGAAAAGTATTATATCCGCAGTCTGGCATTTGTCGCACGGTCAATCCTACAGGACATTCAGACCGGAGAACAGGATGCACAAATGCTGCTGGATGCTGCGGAGCAGCGTATTTTTGATATTCGGAAGGGGAAAGATACACAGGGGCTGGTGAAGCTGGGCGATGCGATTTGCGAGGCATATGACCACATTGGGAAGATTGCCGGTCCAGATAAAGAAAAGTATATCGGAGCAAGAACTGGATTCAAGTATCTGGATACCATTACATCTGGTTTAAACAAGTCAGACTTGATTTTGATTGCCGCCCGTCCGGGTATGGGCAAGACCTCCTTTGCCATGAACATTGCTGCCAATGTCGCACGGAGAGGGGATCGGGAAGTGGCAGTCTTTTCGCTGGAAATGTCGAAAGAACAGCTGGCAACCCGTCTGCTTTCCACCGAAGCACTGGTAGATTCCAATAAGCTGCGAAGCGGCTTTCTCACCAGTGACGACTGGGTGCGGCTTGCCACGAGTGCAGGCGTATTGAGTGGTCTGCCGATGTATATTGACGATACTGCCGGCATTACTGCACAGCAGATTAAAGCAAAGCTGCGGCGGATGAAAAATGTGGGCTTAGTTGTGATTGATTATTTGCAGTTGATGACATCTACCCTCCGAACAGATAACCGTGTATTGGTCATCTCAGAAATTACTCGCCAGCTTAAAATTATGGCGAAGGAACTGGATATTCCTGTCATTCTGCTCTCGCAGCTTTCCCGTGGTCCGGAGAGCCGAAATGACAAACGACCAATGCTCTCCGATTTGCGAGAATCTGGTTCGATTGAGCAGGATGCGGACATTGTACTATTTTTATATCGGGATGCCTACTATAACAAGGAAAGCCCAACGCCAAACATTTCAGAATGCATTATCGCAAAAAATCGACACGGTGAAACTGGTACAGTACAAATGATATGGGATGGTCAGTTTACCCGGTTTTCCAATATGGAGATGCAGCATGAGGCATAAAAAAAAGCAGACCCTGCCGGAGAAGGTACAGTTATTTTTACAGCAGCATCGCATGGTGCAGGCTGGGGATACGGTTTGCTGTGCCTTGTCCGGCGGTGCAGATAGTGTTTGTTTGCTGCGTTGTCTGTTGGAATTGGCAGAACCCTTGCAGCTGCGTGTGACTGCCATCCATGTCAATCATCAATTGCGTGGAGCAGAGAGCGAGCGGGATGCCGCATTCTGTGCGGCACTTTGTGCACGGTTACAAGTGCCACTGCAAGTGGTACGCTGTGATGTGGCGGCATATGCCGAACAGCAGCAATGTTCGATTGAAACGGCTGCACGGGATTGCCGTTATGCTGCGTTTGCATCTGCTGCTGCGACACGTGTTGCGACTGCACACACTGCCTCGGACAATCTGGAAACCATGCTGCACCGTGTGATACGAGGCAGTGGATTGCGTGGACTGGCAGGCATTCCGCCGGTACGAGAGCGATATATTCGACCATTGCTGACGGTTACCCGAACAGAGGTAGAAGCGTTTTTGCAGACACTGGGGCAGGATTATGTGACAGATAGTACCAATGCAACAGATGCCTATACTCGGAATCGGATTCGGCATGATTTGATTCCAAAGATGCAGGAGCTGAATCCGGCATTGGAACAAACGGCAATCGGTATGCTGCAAGCATTGCAGACCGAACAGGATTATATGGCAAAGCAGGCGGCAGCTATTTTGCAAGTGCATCAAACGGATGATTATACTCTTTCCGATTTACGGACAGAACATCCAGCCATGCAGCTGCGATGTATCATGCAGTTACTGGAACAATTCGGGATTCCTTATGATGCAGCAAGGCTGCATCGGCTGCAAGGAATGCTGTCTACAGGTGGCAACTATAATTTGACAGACCGCTATTTTGCCCACTGTGAGAATGGTTGTATTTCTATCATAGAGCACAGAAGACCTGCTTTAGAACCAATCTCGCAGGTACTGCATTGGGGACAAAATCAGCTTTTTTCCGGATTTCTTGTCGAGGCAACGCTGATCGAACTGGAAAAAAATCGAAATCCTCTAATTGTTCATAAAAAGTTATCAAAAACGCTTTTGGATTATGATAAAATAAAAGGTGTTATTTTCTTGCGGGGCAGGAAATATGGTGACCATGTACAATTTGCAGGTCATCAATCGGAATCTTCTGTCAAAAAGCAGATTCAGAAACGGGTGCCACCGCAGAGAAGACAGTCATTGCACTTTCTCGCTGATGAGGAAGGCACAATCTTTGCGGAGTTTTTGGGTGTGGCAGCCCGTGTGCAGCCGGATGCAGAAACAACCCGATTGTTGCAGATTTCCATACAGGAGATTTAAAGCAATTGCAGAAGAAGCATATCCGCATTGCCTGTTTCCGCATGATATCAAAAAACGGCAGGAATATCTGCCTAAAAGAATGGAGTGAACAATTTGACGCCAAAAAAGAGTAAGGGAATTGGAGCGTATTTATTGGTTGTTGTGTTGCTGCTGCTGGGGGTATTTTTTATCACGCAGAATGTCGGCGGAAGAGAAAATGATACACAATATTCTGAGATCATGAACTATTTCGATGACTATGATGTAAAAAAATATACATTGGATTTAGGCACTGGAGAGTTGAGAATGACCTTGCAGGATGATCGTATCATCACCTATGAGGTACCATCTGTTCAGAGATTCTTGGAGGACGTAAAAGATTATCGGAAGGATTATAATGCGAAACATGCCAATGCACCTTTGCAGATGGACTATTATAAGGTGAAGGATTCCTCTTGGATCTGGACACTGCTGCCAACCATTTTGTTGCTGATTATGGGGATTTTGCTGTTTGTCTTTATGATGCGACAAGCGAATGGTGGTGGAAAATACACTACTTTTGGGAAAGCCAATATTAAAAATCAGGCGAATACTCGAAAAGCAACCTTTGCAGATGTTGCGGGTGCAGATGAAGAGAAACATGAATTGGAGGAAATTGTAGATTTCCTGAAAAATCCAAAGAAATACACCGAGATTGGTGCAAGAATTCCAAAGGGCGTCTTGTTGTTGGGACCTCCCGGAACTGGTAAAACCCTGTTAGCAAGAGCGGTTGCAGGTGAAGCAGGCTGTCCATTCTTCTCTATTTCTGGTTCTGACTTTGTAGAAATGTTTGTGGGCGTGGGTGCATCCCGTGTGCGGGATCTGTTTGATCAGGCGAAGAAAAATGCACCATCTATTATTTTTATTGATGAAATTGATGCAGTTGGACGGCATAGAGGTGCTGGACTGGGCGGCGGTCACGATGAACGGGAACAGACCCTGAACCAGCTGCTGGTAGAAATGGATGGCTTTACAGGAAAAGATAACGTCATTGTCATTGCAGCCACCAACCGAAGAGACATTCTGGATCCGGCATTGTTGCGTCCGGGACGGTTTGACCGGCAGATTGTAGTTGGCTATCCGGATGTCAAGGGAAGAGAAGCCATTTTGCGAGTGCATACGAAAAAGCGTCCGCTGGCACCGGATGTGGACTTGGCAACGATTGCAAAATCCACCGTTGGTTTTACAGGTGCAGATTTGGAAAATCTGGTCAACGAAGCGTCTTTGCTGGCTGCACGGCAGAATAAGAAAGCGATTACCATGCAGGAAATTCAGGAAGCAACTATTAAGGTAATTGCTGGACCGGAGAAAAAATCGCATAAGGTTTCTGAGAAGGAAAAGCGGTTGACCGCTTATCACGAAGCAGGGCATGCTGTATGCACCTATTATTGTGACCATCAGGATAAGGTGCATCAGGTTTCGATTATTCCGAGAGGAATGGCAGGCGGTTACACCATGTCATTGCCGGAACAGGATAAGTCCTTTGTCAGCAAGCGGGAGATGGAAGAAAATATTGTAACCTTGTTGGGCGGACGAGTTGCAGAACAGTTGGTACTGGATGATATTTCAACCGGTGCATCCAATGATTTGGAGCGTGCGACTGCAACCGCAAGAAAGATGGTTACACGATATGGTTTCAGCGAAAAGATGGGACCAGTGGTTTATGGAAATGACCAGAATGAGGTCTTCCTTGGAAAAGATCTTGGGTCATCCAGAGATTATTCCGATCGAGTTGCCGGAGAAATTGATGATGAAGTACGGCGAATCATTGAGACGGCATATCAGCAGGCAACCTCGTTGTTGCAGGCACATATGGATCAATTGCATTTGCTTTCAAAGTATCTGGTGTTGCATGAAAAGATTGAACGGGATGACTTTGAAAAGTTGATGCAGGGGCAAATGGATCCTTCTGCATTTGTAGAGGAAAAACCAGCAGAACAGCCTTCTGAGCCGGAAGCAAATGAGACGCCGGAACAAGCGTAAAAATTGTATCATAAAAAGAATGGGCTACTGTACCAAAAATTGTACAGTAGCCCATTTTGCAGCTATGTGATTTTTATTTAACAACGTGCCGATGAGCAAATTATATTCGCAAAACTGCGATTGCTTTATAAAATTTTTCATGGAACGCATACTAATTCATGTTGTTCTCTTCTCCAACTCTGTTTGAATCTGTTTCCATGCTTGTTCGGATACACCTGTAAGCTTATGTCGGTGTATATGCTTTCCCTGTAAGTAGAAGAAAACATTGCAAAGACCGCATCGTTTGCCGGTTCTGGTACGGGTGATTTTTACACATACTACATTGGAAATCGGTGCAATGATAGTGTGAAAAATAAATCCACTGCTATAGTGTAGGTAAAGTCTGTCATTTTCAATCCACATACGGGTACGAATGGCAGAAACACAACGAATGAGTAAAAACCAACCACACGGCAAAAATAAGATCCAGCCGAAAAAAGAGAAACGCATGTAAATCAGTGGAAAGAAATGTTTTGTCAGCAGGATTGCAGCCAGTACAATTCCTATCAGCAAAAGCGGCTGCCAGATAAATAGCCAGATACGAAACAGGCTAAATGTTTGTTTGGGTTTCTTTTTTCCCATAATATCCGGATGATGTTTCAAAAGGGGCTGTAGGAAATTTGCTGCATGAGATTTTTGCAGCAGCGGCATTAAAACTGGAAGTTCATTTTTTTGATTACCATAGCCGGGACAGCTGATATGGACGGACATGAAACGCAGCAGCTTCATCATAAGATTTTGGCGAATATCAATATAGTTTACTGCTCCACGTCGTAGCCGGTAACGATAAGGAGAAATCAGCCCACGGTGAATGGAAAATGCTTTTTGATCAGCAAAGAACCGAAAGCGGCTGTATCGTAATAAATTTCCAATAAAAGAAATGAGCCATGCTGCTAAAATTAAAATGGAAACGGTAATTGCAATGCGAGGAATGCCCTTGAAGTAGACAGCGGCTTGATCGGTTAATGTCATCAACAGTTCTTCTGCTTGTAGTTCTTCCAACAGATCCCTTGTAATTCTGCCACCTTGAAAAAAGATGGCAGCAATGTAAATGGCACCCGATAAGCTGCTGGAGAAGAGAAAGGAGAACAGCAGCAAACGGGCAATGTGTGGTCGGTGTTGTTTTACCTCCGGAGCAGGACGCAGCAAGGGAATCACTTGCCGAATGGCTGTTAGATCAGCACAATATAAGAGCAATTGCATATCTGCACCAGCAATGTCTCCCGCTCCGGTGTGAATCGAAAGCCGTACTGCACCGAATGGACGCAGGTAAAAAGCGTGTTCTTCCGTGACAGAAGTGATGCTACGGCAGGGAATTTCAGTCTCTTTTTTTAAGAAAATACCGCTCTGTTTGCGAATGACTTCTGTATTATAGGTAAAACCACAGTAAAACCAGCGAATTGCACCATAGGTGAGAATGAGCAGGCAGATCAGTAAATCAAACCATGCTCCGTGCAGCCATGCTGCTGCTTCTTTCGCAGAGAATGGAAAAAAGTGTGCAGAACGCAGCAATGGAAAAATTAAAAGCCAGAGATTCTTTGCGGTATAGCGAAAGATTTTAATGGGATGTTCATGGAGCATGCGTTTCCTCCTGTGTAGCGGGATAAAATAAATCAGCAAATCGGATACAAAGTTCTGCGGCATCCTGTTTTTTCAAAAAGAGAAGCAGCATCGTACCGCCATATGCGTGCAGCGGTAAAAAAATCATACCAGTGTATTGACAGAATGGCATCTGAATGATGGTGCTGCATTGCAGTGCACGCAACCGCATTCGTTTTTCTCGATGGATGAAAATTCCCGTTACGGAGATGATATCCTGTTCTGTGATGGTATAGCTGGTATTGCGGAACCAGAGTGGCAGCAAGATAAAAATACAAAGGAGAGATATCAGTAGAAAAAGAAGACAAATGCTGTTGACAATATTTGTTGGTATAAATATCAATACATAGCGAATCGCAGCAATCAAAATCAATATCAACGGTAGAGAGAGCAGTTGAAGCGTATATTTTGCATGGGGGTCTGGACGGTATTTTTTTGGTGTATCCATCGTGATAGCCTCCTGTTTGGTGAAATACAGCATAGAAAATGAAACAAGTGTATAATATTATTATAACCATTTTAGCCACATCGTCAAGCACCTGTTTATGACAGGACTGTCGATTTTATGAAAATACGGAGGAAATGTCATGCTGGAACAAATCAATCAGTATATTTGGGGCAGTGGTTTGCTGGTGCTGCTGTTGGGAACAGGGTTGATCATCAGTGTGCGTACCAGATTTTTTCAGATTTTTGGAATCCCAACCATTTTACGCAGCACATTCGGCAGACTGTTCCAAAAGAAAGATGGTGCAGCACAGTGGAAAACCTGTTCGGCTGCTCTTGCGGCTGCCATGGGAACCGGAAACATTGTTGGTGTTGCCGCAGCACTTGCCGCTGGTGGAGCGGGTGCTGTTTTTTGGATGTGGGTATCTGCTTTTCTTGGCATGATGCTGACCTATGCAGAAAATTTGCTTGCAGTTCGTTTCCGTTCAGCAGGGGATGATCGGGCAGTTGGAGCACTGGCTTATTTGCAGAACGGTTTACATAGCAAATTTCTGGCTGGTTTGTATGCCGTGTTTTGTGTGCTTGCGTCTTTGGGAATGGGGAACATGACGCAGAGCAGTGCAGCAGCAAATGCACTGGAGAATGGCTGTCATATTCCAGTCAGTTGGACAGGTGTTGTGTTAACCGTACTCTTGCTTTGTACCGTATTAGGCGGTATGCGTACGATTGGCAATGTCACACAAATCCTCATGCCGGTGCTATCTGGTTTTTACTTACTGGCAGCGATTTTGGTTTTATTTCAAAATCGTGTACAGCTTCCAGATGCCATTCGTCAGATTTTTCAGGGGGCGTGGCATCCAGAAGCAGTCGGTGGTGGAACACTGGGAACAGTCATTGCAGTGGGACTGCGACATGGAGTTTTTTCCAATGAAGCTGGACTGGGCAGCAGTGCCATGATTCACAGTCATACACCGGATGCTGTCACAGGACAGCAAGGTATGTGGAGTATGGTGGAAGTATTTTTAGATACAATGGTTTGCTGTACACTGACGGCTTTGGTGCTGCTTTGCACAGGAACAGCGGGAATGGACAGCATACAGGGAATTACAGCAGCCTTTTCCAGTGTGTTTGGAACGTTTGCGGAAACTGTTGTTTCGTGGGTCATTGCCCTGTTTGCATTGGCGACATTGCTGGGGTGGTGCTGCTGTGGAGAAGTTGCTGTACGGTATCTTGGAGGGACACGTTTTGTGATTGGATATCGGTGGGTGTATTGTTTGGCAGCTGGTTTGGGGGCAGTGCTGGAGCTTTCGACAATCTGGACGTGTTCAGACATTGCGAATGGTTTGATGGCAATTCCGAATCTGCTGGGAATTTTGCTGCTGTTCCGCAAAAAATATATGGAGTTGTGAGAAGACACGGAAATCAATTTTTAAATGATGGTGTAAATTCTACGCCACAGGCGACTGCGGTCAAGCTGGCTCAGCTTGGCGAGGGTGATTCCCCACAGTGTGGGGAAATGTCGGCGTAGCCGACAAAGGGGAAGGGCATCCTCTAAATAAGGGGGCAAGCTGCCACCCTTGCAAAGCAAACGAATTGGAATCGGTCAATGGATGAGAAACAAGATACCGCTGTCCGCCACCTAAAAAAA
>JAEDGE010000033.1 GCA_016297675.1 Oscillospiraceae bacterium | reverse complement strand
TTATTTTTCTGTCTTTAAAAACAGTTCCTGCTGCACACCAATTTCCCCCTTTAAGGTATAGGAGACGGTACAACTGAGTGCCGTCTCTTCTTCTTTGTAGGAGACCTGTTGTTCTAAAATCTCTGTATCCTTCAGAAAATTCATGGTATACCGTTGCATTTGCTGCTCCAGATCCAGTTTTGCTTCTTCTGGTGTAAACTGCAGCACGGTTTCTGTATATTCGCTGCATGTCTCCCGACAGACTGCAATGGGAATCTCTGCCCCGAATAGAGTCAGCGGAGTGTGTTCTTCTGAAAGCTGATAGTCGTCATAGGGGATGTAGGATTTCGACAGGGGAATGTGCAGCGTGAAAAAATCCAGATAGGATTTGCTTTGTTCCTGTCCGGAACTGGTGCGAATCACTTGTTCATAGGGACAGGTGAACGTTTCTTCTATGGTATAGATGCCTTCAATGTCTGCCATGGCATGACGTAAACGGATATTTCCCTGTTCATCTGCCTGTACCCCGCTGACCAACAAGGTGCCTTTTTGTACTGGTTCTCCGACCAGACAGAGAAGTTGTCCGCTTCGCACGGTTACAGCGGTGATTTCCGCTTGATAGGCTGCCACAATATTACAGGGCACTCGTTTTTCCACTTGCTCTACTTCTTCTGGTGTTTCCGTTACCTCTACCACTAAGCGGTTGCCGGTATGCCGTATGGATACCCGACAAAGCTCCGGAATATTGGCACGCAGCTTATGTTCACAAATCCGAAAGGGTACGCTTCCCATAAAGGTGCCAGTTTGAACACCACATTCTTTCAGTACCGCCAGAATTTTTTCATCGGAAATATGCTCATTGCCCTGCACTTCAATGATCATGACCACATTGCAACAGTAAATGAGAAAACAGGCAGCCACCAGAATACCGATGGGAATGCCAATGCGAAACCGATAGCGGTGCAGCAGTTCATAGAGTGTGAAACGAGGAGATTCCTGTACGGTGATTTGATACTGCTTCGCCAGCTTTCGCATTTTTTTGCAGTCTTTTCCATAGATGACACCTTGCAGGGTGTCTTTGCTGCAATGCTGTCCATAGCAGCGGATATGTTGTTCTCGCATCGCATTGAGAAAGGCGTACAGTCTGCTGCCCTGTGCAGAAATTCGGACAATGCCAAATACCTGCCCCCACAGTCCTCGTTTTTCTGCTACTGGTCGTTTCATGTGCAGCGTCCCCCTTTCTTTTCCAGTTCGATGGTTTGCAGTTCACCATGTATGAGAATGCCGTCTGTTGCATACGTGTCTACTTGCAGGTCTTTTCCCCAAATGGAAAGCTGCAAGTCTCTGGTCTGTACCACAATGCGGATGTCGTTGTATTCTAAAATGCGTCTGCAATTTTCAATGCGAAGTTCTTGATTGCCTGCTATTTGCATCGTGGTTTCCAGACAAAGCCATTTCTTTCCCATCTCTGTCCACCGTTCTATCAACCGCCATCACCTCACTGTACTATATGCACAGAGAAAATCAAAAAGTACTGTCTGTACTGCTGCCTGTGGTAGCATATTTTTGTCCTGTATCTGCTATATTGACAGAAGAGCATGCATTCGATAGCATCTTGTCCCATGATACAACAAGCTGTTCGGGATAGATTTGATGTAAAATGCATTTGACGAGGAAAAGGGGAAGTGATCGGATTGACCATTGGTTCTTGTATCTTACTATTACTGTTGACATTCGGCTGCCTGCTCTATGCAGCTCCCATTCAGACCGCTTTGGCAGAAAGTGTGTTCCTCTGTCTGGAGGTGATTCTACCGGCACTCTATGCCGTGATGATTGTCTCACAGTTGCTAATTCACACCAATGCCCATATGCTGTTACTGCGTCCATTTCACTGGTTCTCCAAAAAAATCCTACGGATGCCGGAGGTATGCCTTGCCATCTTTCTGCTGAGTCAGTTGGCAGGGTATCCCGTTGGTGCCAAGCTGCTGGATTTACAGCTGCAAAACGGGGTACTTTCCAAACGGCAGGCTTCTCTGCTGGCGGGCGTTTGCTTTGGAAGCGGTCCAGCATTTTTATTCGGTACCCTCTCTGCTTTGACTGGCAACATGGGATGCCGAATGTTATTTTATGCCATGCTGTGTTCCAATGGGATTCTGCTTTTGTTTCTGACACGATTTCTACAGTTACCCGATATTCAGCCTGTTTCAATTCGGCGATTACAGGCGAACACACTGGTGCAGACTGTCACGCAGTCAGGAGCCGCCTTATTGCAGATGTGTGCTATGATTTTGTTTTTCCGCTGTCTGCTGGCAGTGGCACAGGCATCTGGATTGTTGTCAGTATTGGCAGTTCCGCTGGAACGACTGTTTTCAGAGGAACTTGCTGCCGGACTGCTGTCTGCATTTCTGGAAGTTACGTATTTAACGCAGCTGTCTCCCGCTACGCCGTTGTTATTTGCCTTGTTTGCAGCATTGCTCTCTTTTGGTGGCATCTGTGTGCATTTGCAGATTTTTGCAGTCACTGGTGGACGGCTTTCCCCCGTTTGGATTCTGTTGATGCGAGGGATGGCTGCGGTGTTGTCTGCCTTGTTTTGTGGCATTGGGTGTCATTTCTTTCCGCAGGTTTTGTTACAGCAGACCGCAGCATTTCCCGTTTCCGCACCAGCGTTCCAGTATAGCCGGACTTCACCAGTCGCATCCTTGTTATTGGTGGGAGCTACGGTTTTATTATTGCAGTCAGCAGCCAAACAGCGGCAGCTTCGAAAATAAAAGTCGTTCTCTTATGCAGCTTACAGGCTTGAAAGGGATGGAAATCTTTCCGAAACACTTGACTTTTTTCACCGTATGGACTATAATAAAATTATAGAATGTACGATTTTTTTTGTTCGTTTTGACGAAAAGGAAAGGAGTTTTTTATGAAATTTTCTAAACGCCTGCAAGCTGTTTTGCTTGCTGGTATGATGGCTTGTACGGGGATGGCTGCTTCTGTTCCAACCATGAACGGTTTGACCGCACAGGCTGTTGATGACAATAACGATGACTGGCTGCACGCTGTTGGCAGCCGACTCTATGACAAGGACGGCAATGAAGTCTGGCTGACCGGTGCAAACTGGTTTGGTATGAACTGCACGGAAAATAGTCCGCACGGTCTGTATGCCGCAGACATCAATGACTTTGTTGCAAATATTGCAAACCACGGCATCAACATTGTCCGTATGCCGATTTCTACGGAATTGCTGCTTTCCTGGATGAATGGTGAACCACTGGAAGTAAAAAGTATGAA
Organism: Oscillospiraceae bacterium; assembly: GCA_016297675.1. Lineage (GTDB taxonomy): Bacteria > Bacillota > Clostridia > Oscillospirales > Ruminococcaceae > Ruminococcus_C. The sequence continues at coordinate 13,047 of JAEDGE010000033.1, read as the reverse complement.
CTGTTATGCCAATCCCGAACTATCTAAAAATGGGGACGGGAAAGATCCGGCAAAAAATAGTATGGAAATTTTTGACATTATCATGCAGAAAATGAAAAAGTATGGTCTGAAAGTGATGGTGGATGTACATAGCCCGGCATCTCACAATTCCGGTCATAACTACAATTTGTGGTATTATGATCCATCTGCTGCGGATGCAGATAATATGGCAGTTGGTGCGTATTCCGGAGAACAGATTACCTGGGATATGTGGAAGGATTCCATCACTTGGCTGGCAGAAAAATATAAGAATGATGATACTTTAATTGGATACGATCTCAAGAACGAACCACACGGAAAACGTGGCTATAATGGAACTACCTGTCCGACAGACATTGCGAAATGGGATGATTCCACGGATTTGAACAACTGGGCATATTCTGCAACAGAATGTGCCAATTCCATATTGGAAGTGAATCCGAATGCCCTGATTTTTGTAGAGGGCGTAGAACAGTATCCGAAGACAGAAAAGGGCTATACTTATGACACCGCTGACATCTGGCAGGCTTCTGCGGATGTTTCTCCATGGTACGGTGCATGGTGGGGCGGCAATCTGCGTGGTGTCAAGGATTATCCGATTGAACCGGATTCCGGTACCAGTCAGATTGTGTATTCTCCACATGATTACGGTCCGTCTGTTTATAACCAGACTTGGTTTGACAAGGATTTCACGGAACAGACCTTGCTGGACGATTACTGGTATGACACATGGGCATACATCAATGATCAGGACATTGCACCGCTGCTGATTGGCGAATGGGGCGGTCATATGGACGGCGATAAAAACGAAAAGTGGATGACATTGCTGCGGGATTATATGATTAAGAATCATATCAACCATACGTTCTGGGGTCTGAATCCAAACTCTGGCGATACTGGCGGTCTGTTGCAGTATGACTTTATGACATGGGATGAAGAAAAATACAATATGTTTGAAGAATCCCTGTGGCAGACATTAGAAACTGGAAAGTATATCAGCCTTGACCATGAAAGACCACTCGGTACAGATGGTTCCAGCGTGTCCTTAACAGAATTTTATGAATCTTATGCTTCCACAGAGGGCAGCAATCTGGATGGTGGTACCATAATTGATGCAGGTTACACCAAGCCGACAACTGAACCGACCAAGCCAACCACCACAACCACGACACAGACGACAACCACTACAAAACTGCCGGATGAAACCATTTATGGGGATGTGAACGGAGACGGAAAAGTGGGTATATTGGATTTGGTACTGCTGAATCAATATTTGATCAACAAGCTGCCAGATACAACCGTAGTGGTGCAGATTCAGGCAGCGGATGTGAATGGCGACCAGATTTTGAATGTTGTCGATGTCATCTTGTGTCGGCGATATCTATTGGGAGAAATTACGAAGTTTCCAATAGAATAATTATGGGAAAGGAGTTTTTGTGATGAAATTTTACAAACGCTTGCAAGCTGCCCTGCTTGCAGGGATGATGGCATGTACTGTAACCGCAGCTTCTCTTCCAAGTATGAACAGTCTGACCGCACAGGCAGTTGACACCAACAACGATGACTGGCTGCATGCAGTCGGCAGCCGTCTCTATGACAAGGACGGCAACGAAGTTTGGCTGACGGGTGCAAACTGGTTTGGGTTTAACTGCGGAGAAAACTGTGTGCACTATCTGTGGAGTGCCGATGTGGATGACTTGCTTTCGGAAATTGCAGACCGTGGTATGAATGTCATCCGGTTTCCAATTTCAACAGAGCTATTGATTTCTTGGATGAACGGGACACCGAATCCGGTTTCCAGTGTCACGGCAACGAATAATCCGCCTTATTACACCATCAATGTGGACTTTTGTAATGAAGACGGTACCATCAAGAACAGCATGGAAATCTTTGATATTATCATGCAGAAATGTAAAAAATATGGATTGAAAGCCTTTATTGACATTCATAGTCCGCATACGGATAACTCCGGTCACAACTATAATTTGTGGTACGGCAAGGAAACCGCAGACGGTACGACGGTGACCACGGATTTGTGGATTGAAACGTTGACATGGCTGGCAGAAAAGTACAGCAATGATGATACGCTGATTGGCTATGACTTGAAAAACGAGCCGCACGGCAAAGGACAGGAAGGGGCAACTGCTGCAAAGTGGGATGGTTCTACGGATGAAAATAACTGGGCATATGCTGCTACAAAGTGTGCCAATTCGATTCTTTCCGTCAATCCGAATGCATTGATCTTTATTGAAGGCGTGGAGCAGTCCTTGAAGAGTGATGCTTATACTTGGGGGCAGCCGGATTCTAAGACCGACCCGCCGTATATTCCGGCATGGTGGGGCGGCAATCTGCGTGGTGTTAAGGAGTATCCGGTTGTGCCGGATTCCGGAACCAGTCAGATTGTATATTCTCCGCATGACTATGGTCCGTCTGTTTACGACCAGACATGGTTCCAAAAGGATTTTGATACACAGTCTCTTCTGGATGACTATTGGTATGATACTTGGGCATATATCAATGATCAGGAAATTGCTCCGTTGCTGATTGGCGAATGGGGCGGCTTTATGGATGGAGATAAGAATCAAAAGTGGATGGAACTGCTGCGAGAGTATATGATTGCAAACCACATCAACCACACTTTCTGGTGTCTGAATACCAATTCCGGTGATACGGGCGGATTGTGGGCAGGTTTTGCGTTTGACCAGACAACCAGCAAAACGACCATTACATGGGAAGAAGATAAATATGCTCTCTTTGAACCTTCTCTCTGGCAGACGCAGGAAACAGGAAAGTTTATCGGTCTGGATCATGAAAAGGCACTGGGTAACAATGGGACAGGTCTGTCACTTTCCGAATTCTATGCTTCCTATGCTTCTACAGAGGGCAGCAATCTGGACGGCGGTACGGTCATTGGGTCAGATTATACCAAGCCGACAACCGAACCAACGAAGCCGACCACGACCACCACGACGCAGACAACCACTACTACAAGCTTGCCGGATGAAACGCTCTGTGGGGATGTTGACGGAGATAAAAAAGTCGGCGTATTGGATTTGGTTCTGCTCAACCGGCATTTGCTGAGAATGCCAATCATAGATATTGTTTATTATTTTGAAAATGCCGATGTCAATGCAGATGGTGTGCTGAATGTGGTGGATGCCATCTTGTATCGGCGGTATCTGTTGGGAGAAATTACAACGTTTCCAGCAGAATCCTAATAGAAGGGAACCAGAAATCATATGAAGCGAACCGATTATCTTTCGTGGGATGCCTATTTTATGGGGGTCGCTCTGCTCTCTGCTCAGAGAAGCAAGGATAATCACACACAGGTGGGTGCCTGCATTGTCAATCAGGAGAATAAAGTGGTTTCTGTTGGCTACAATGGGATGCCGACTGGCTGCAAGGATGACGAGATGCCGTGGGAACGAGAGGGCGGATTTTTGGATACGAAATATGCCTATGTGTGCCATGCAGAATTAAATGCAATTCTGAATCGCAATGCAGCCAGCTTGCAGGGCTGTCGGCTCTATGTCACCTTATTTCCCTGTAATGAGTGTGCAAAGGCAATCATTCAAAGCGGCATTCGGGAAGTGATTTATTTGGACAATAAATATGCAGATGCGGAAAGCACAAAAGCATCGGTACAGATGTTTCGGATGGCAGGCGTTTCCTGTCGTGCCTATGAGCCGATGCAGAAAACGGTACAACTGGTGCTGTAATCCCACAAAATAAAAATCATTCTCAACCTGCATCGCTGTGGAAATCAGGCGATGCAGGTTTTTTATTGTAAAAATTGACCAATCATATCCATGATTTAGGGAAACTATTTTGTATATTTTTTAAAATCGGGCATACAACGCTGCGTGTATCATAAAAATCAGTAATTTTTCTCTCTTTTTTCTCATAATTCCTTTGCTTTTTTGCAGGAAGTATGGTATAATGGAATGGAAAGAATCTGCTTGCATAGAAAGGATTGACATACAGAATGCGTATACGGCACAAACCATGGGCAAAGCCGGAACTGGAGGCGTGTCCGTTTTATATTTCCGAACCAAAGACATATACCGGAAACTGGAATACGGTATTTCCGGGAGAGAAAAAACCGATCCGGCTGGAATTGGGCTGCGGAAAAGGTGGTTTTATTGCACAGGAAGCTCCAGCCAATCTGGATTATCACTATATTGCAATGGACATCAAAAATGAAATGCTGGTTCTGGCAAAGCGAAAGCTGGAGGCAGCCTATGCAGAAAAACAGTTGCCATTGGATAACGTTCGGATTTTTATCTGTAATTTGATGCAGTTTTCAGAATATTTTTCTCCGGCAGACCGAATCGACCGGATCTATATCAATTTTTGTAACCCGTGGCCGAAGGGAAAACATAAGAAACGCCGTCTGACGCATCCACGGCAGTTGGAACAGTATCGTTCGGTATTGGATGGTGAAATCTGGTTTAAGACAGATGATGACGATTTATTTCAAGAGTCGATTGCTTATTTTCAGGAATGTCATTTTGAAATTGTATTTCAGACGACCAATTTGCACAAAGAACCAAATATTCAGAGCTTTCGCACGGAGCATGAGGCAATGTTTGAAGAAATGGGGAAAACCATTAAATTTCTCATTGCTCGTCCGATCTTGCAGCAGGAAAATTTATCATGATATAGGAAGGGATCGCAGTTATGGATTTTACATTGAAAAACTCACAGCTTTTTCAAAAATTTTCTGAAATGACCGGAAAATCCGGCGTTGCATCCATGGAAATTATAGCAGACGGCACACAGGCAAATGAAAATCCTGCCGCCTCCTATCGTGGCCTTGGATGTATTTCTGCCAATAATGCCTCCCGTCTGCTGCTGGATTATAAGGTAGAGCATCCGAAAGAATACGAAGAAATTATGCGGCTGTTGTTTCAGAAGGATTATGGCATTGGCTTGTCTCACATTAAGTTAGAGCTGGGTGCAGATGTCAATTCCTCTGCCGGCACAGAGCCGGCAACCAAGCGGACAGCGGAAGAACATGCGGACGTGACAAGAGGTGCCGGCTTTCAGTTTGCAGCCGATGCCAAAGCCATCAACCCAGATATTACACTGGACTTGCTTCGCTGGGGAGAACCGGCGTGGGTTGCAAGAGCGTTTACCGTCAGTCAGGAACATGGTTTAAATGCCCGCTATACTTGGTATAAAGAAACATTAGAAGCGGCTTATCAGATTTACGGTTTGAAATTTAACTTTATCAGTGCAGACCAAAATGAGACGGATACCACGGATGAAGCATGGATTCTTTTTCTGCGGTATCGTCTGGATCATGAAAAGAAAGCTCCCTATGATTACCGAAAAATTAAGATTGTTGCATCTGATGAGGTTGGGACACGGAATGTGGCTGCACAGATGGTGGAAAATGCACCATTGCGAAATGCGATTGATGTCATCGGGCTGCATGATACTACATTTGGCGATTCCTACACCAATCTGCTAAATGAGGCGTATGGAAAGGAAATCTGGTACAGTCAGGGCAGTGCCCCCTGTAATTTATCAGAATTAACCGTACAGGCAGACCAGTCCGGAATTGCCGGAAAAAATGGTGCAATTGATATTGCCAACCGGATTATCAATAGCTACTATAACGGGAAAATGTGTATGTATGAATTCCGTCCGGCAATTGCCGCCAATTATGATGGTGCATACGATGCGCCAAAACATTTGATTTCTGCACAGGAACCGTGGTCGGGACATTATCGGATGGACAGCGGTTTCTGGATGGCAATGCATTTTAGCCGATTTTCTCCGAAGGGCTGGTTATTTGTCAATGGAGCCTGCTATGGAGACGGGGAAGAGAATCATGCCATTGAAAACACCAGCAACAATTTTATGACGCTGGTTTCTCCGGATCGGTCGGAAATGACCATGCATTTTACCAATGAAGACCTTTTCCCACGTACCTATTCGGTACAGCTTAAAGATATGGGCTTTACCAACCGCACGCTTTCTACGATTCTCACCACTGGACCGAATGCCGGTGAAGCGTATGATGCAAACTGGTTTCGGCGTGGTAAGCCGGTAAAGCCAAGTCATAAAAATGGGGAGACCTATTTTATCAAGGTACCGCCACAGAGTATCATGACAATTACGACATTGGATACCAGTTGGGTCAATGGTGTGGAAACATTTTCTCGTACCATTCCCAGTCCAGAGCGACTGCCGCTGCCCTATCAGGATACCTTCCGGTATCGGGAAGATGAAATTATGGTGCGTGGTTGTGCACCAAGATATACCACAGATCAGGGCGGAGCATTTGAGTTGATTCATTCCGATCAGGATGGGGATATTCTGTGTCAGCGAATTAAAAAGGGAAACATTCCCGCAAACTGGCGGTTTCGTGGCACACCGGAACCGATTACCTGTCTGGGCGATGACCGCTGGAGAAGTTATAGTGCCGAGATTGAAGTGCGGTTAGACAATCGGGATGCGGAAAACTATGCTGGTCTGGGTGTGCGGTATAACTCTGCTATCACATGTGAAACCTCGTCTCGCTGTGGCTATACCGGGGTTCTCTATGGAGACGGTCGCTGGCAACTGTTAGATATGGACAATGTTGCAGCAGAAGGAACCTCCTACACTGTTCGGGCAACTGATTGGAACAAGCTGAAGTTGTTGATTCTGGGAGACTCTATTTTCTTTTTCCTCAATGGAGATTTGCTGACGACTTACCGACCGCAGTGCCCGATTAACTCCGGACGAATTTCCCTTTGCAGTGACTACGAAATGAATACCTTCCGGAATCTGAAAGTCGTGCCGATGCCGATTTTGCCACTGTATGTCAGACGAGTGGACTGTTTTTCAGAGGAAATCTTTTATAACGACTATTGGGATATTTGTACAACGGAATCCTGCCGTTTCTATCATCGGACTTCGATGAAAGCCCAGCCGCAGGCTGCCTTTTCGTGTCAGTTTACCGGCTCTGGCATTGCCGTAATCGGAACAGCTAAAAATGCAGAGTTTCAGGTAATGCTGGATGGAGAAGTATTGTATGAGACGTTATTTGTGCCATACTGTGCTCCACGGCAGGCATGCTTGACAATGGATCAGTTGAAAGTTGGCACACATACGCTGCAAATGACCTTGAAAAGCGGAGAATTTAAACTGGATGTGCTGGAAGTGCCGGAAAATTATACCTTGATGCCGGATATTCTGACTGTCACAACCGCTGCACAGGCAGCCGCAGAAGAACATGCCTTTGCGATAAAGCAAAAGGAACTTGCAAAGAAGAAAGCCGCTGCGGATGCAGAAAGAACGCTGCAACAGGCAGTGCAGGCGTTGCAGCCGGAGCCAGAACCGCAAAAAACAAAGCCAGTGGAAGAACCGAAAAAATCTCAGACCTTCAAAGAGATGTTAGAGGCAGCCGGTATGATTCCATCCAAAGCAGTAAAAGCGGCGGCTGCAAAGGAAGAACAGTCGGATTCTCAGGGCGTAACTGTGATGGACTTTCCGCTTCCCAATCCGTTAGACGAGCGGAATTCACAAAATAAGCCAGAGACACCAGTTGTGACATTTCCATTTTCAGGCGAGACAGTGGAAAAAACGCCTGTACCAGAGCATCTGTCGGAATCCATCAAAATATCGCCAGAAGAACCGCAGTCAGCAGCTGTTGAAAAACCGGTTGCAATAGAAGAAACGACTGCATCAAAAGCAACAGAATCAACAGCTTGCACGCAGCCGGAAACAACGGAAGAACCATCTGATCCCACAACTATGACGTATATAGAAGAGGAGTGGGAAAACTTCTCGATGCCGCCGCAGCCGGAAGTGCCGAAGTCGAATGGAAAGACTGCACCGCAGAAAAAAGCGATTACCCCGACGCCGTCACCTGCACCGAAGGCAGAACCCTTGCATCCGCCGGTTTTAAATGACGCAACACAGTCAAAGCCGTATCGGCAGAATTTTAATATTGATATTGATATTTGATGATGGTGAAATTTGGATAGCGAACAAGAAAGGAATATTATGAAACTGGAAAGAGAACATTGGGAAACACTGTTTCATACAGCACAAAGCAGCCTGCCGGCATCTCGGCAGCAAACTCTTGCATCCATTCGGTTTGCTGTTCCGGTAGAATGGGAACAGCAGCCACAGTCGGACAGTTTGCTGTATTGTCTGCTGCCGGACGGAACCAGCTCTGTCAGTGTGCAGTGTGTCGTACCGGAATCAACCGATTATACAGATATGGATACATTAGATGTCCTGTATGCTTTTGCAGACGGCATGAAGCAGGAGTTACATGCCTATGCGTTGACAGAACAGGCAGAATATACCGGCACACTGGATGAGAAAACACCTGCGTATGGATTTCGGTATACCGTCACAGTCAATGAAACGGAGATGTCAAGCTGTACCGTATTGTTTATGGTGGAGCACCGTATTTATTGTATCAGTTTTTCTGCTCAGACAGAAACAGATCTGTTTCCCTATGGCGTTGCCTTTCTGGAACAGCTGCATTTTGCAGAGTGAAAATGATAGGATCATAAAAATGCTCCTTGTCCAATCTTTGACAGGGAGCATATATTTTTTAATAGGAGGGATACGATGAAAAAATGGTATGATGAAGAATATGCGTTTACGATTACGGTGACAGGCTTTCTTCACAGTGACCATACAGAGCGATATTGTCGCAATGGAGAAGAAATCGGAGATCAGTATACCTGTACCTATGGTTGTCCGGTCAATGCAGCTGGACAGGGTATTTGTTCTAAAGTTATGATGATGTTGTTTCCAATTATGGAGGCAGTTAGAAGCGGCGGAGATTTAGAGAACATTGGCGGCGATAGCAAATATAGTAAGAACCTCGTCTGTCCAGATGGCTGTGTCATGTTCCGTCTGACTGCAAAGAAACTCGGAAATGAGAATTTTTATAAAGGAAAATTTTTTGATTTGGATTAGATTGTTATTTTATCTAAACAATAAGACGGCTGCATGATTGTTCTATGCTGCCGTCTTATTGTTGGATGTTCGCAAGGAAATGAGGATCGGTGTTGGATGATTATGCTTCCTTTTCAAACACCAAGTCCAATTCAATCATTTTGCCGCTTGGTCCAAACAGGGTTGGCACAAAACCGGCATAGTGATAGCCGTCCTCAGCATATTTCTGGATGATTGCCTGATGACCGGACAGTTCCGCTGTGGTTGCTTTCTTGTTTTCCAGAACAAGATGTTCAAATTTCACGTTCAATGTAGGTGCTCCTTTCTGTATCAATTCCGATGATTCGGTAATGTTATGATAGCATATCTGCCTAAAAAAGTCAATCCTCAAATGCAATGCAGTTATGTACCCCCTGTCAATTGACAGGGGGCTTTTTGTCTGGCGTTTCTGGTTAGGGAAACTTAGCAGCCACAGCCACAGCCGGTATTCATGTTATTGCAGCCACAGTTACCGCCGCAGCCACCGCAGCAGCAAACAAAGAACAGTACAATCAGAATGATCCACCAGCAATTGTTATTTCCTTCGCATCCGCACATAACTCATAACTCCTTTTGTAGATTTAATTTGAAACAGGCGGTTTTTTGTCTGTTTCATAGTACATCATATGCAAAAGTCAAAAAAGGGTTCCTGCTTCGACAGATAATGCAAACGTTTTATGGCATACTAAAATCATATGAGACAAGAAAGGAATTTTGTGTATGCGATATACAGACGGGTTTACAGGAAAAGCCATTCTTGCTTTGAAAGAAGCAATCTGTGCAGCAGAGGAATTGGGACATACCTACATCGGCAGCGAACACTTGCTGCTCGGCTTGCTGGAAGAAGGGAGTAATGCAGCGGCAGCCATGCTGTCTGCACAGCGAATTACCACGCAACGGGTACGGAATGCGTTGGTGGAGCTGGTGGGAAGAGGCATTCCCGCACAGGTGCAGGAGGATTGTCTCACGCCGGCACTCTGTGAAATTATGCAGCAAGCGAAAACATTTGCAAAGGAAGAAAACCGCAGTCTTGCCGGCACGGAACATCTATTGCGTGCAATGCTCCACACACCTTGCTGTACGGCAGTTGCGATTTTGAAAAAACTGGGTATCAGTCTCAATCAATTGGGAAACGCCTGTCGGGAGGAAACCAATTGCCATATTCGCATGGATTATCAGCGAACAGAACGTATTTCAAAAAAAACACTGCCGAATTTGTTTCAGTATGGAAAATGGATGACAGATCCGGCTTTGCTGCACCGCTATGATCCCGTCATTGGACGAGAACAGGAATTACAGCAAATGATTCAGATTCTTGCCCGCCGGACAAAAAATAATCCCTGTCTGGTGGGAGATGCCGGCGTTGGAAAAACAGCGATTGTCGAGGGGGTTGCACAGAAAATCTTGAGGGGAGAAGTGCCGGAAGCTCTGTTTCAGCAGCATATTTTTTCGTTGGATTTGCCGGCTTTGCTTTCAGGTGCAAAGTATCGGGGCGATTTTGAAGAACGATTTCGGAACTGTCTGCAAGAGGCGATGCAGAATGGCAATATTATTTTGTTCATTGACGAGCTGCATACCATCGTGGGAGCTGGTGCAGCGGAGGGAGCGATTGATGCTGCCAATATGTTGAAACCACAATTGGCACGTGGAGAAATTAAGTTGATTGGTGCGACAACAACGGAAGAATTTCGGAAATACATTGAAAAAGACAGTGCACTGGAACGCCGGTTTCAGCCCATCCAAGTATTAGAGCCGGATACCGATGCCTGCTTTTCCATTCTCTGCGGCTTGCGGGAGACGTATTCCAGCTTTCATCATGTTGAGATTCCGGATGCCATTTTGAAGCAGGCAATTGCCTGCTCTGTCCGCTATTTACATGACCGCTATTTACCGGATAAAGCCATTGATCTACTGGATGAAGCATGTTCCCGTGCTCGGATTCGCTGTGAGCACAATCATGTACAGACGCCAGTGGTAGAGGAAACGGATTTGGCAGAAGTGGTTTCCATGCGAATTGGCATTCCCGTGAAGAAGATCACCACAGCACAGCAGCAGCGTTTGATGACATTGGAGCAGGAGCTCAGCCAGCAGATCATTGGGCACACAGAGGCGATTCAACAGCTGTCAGCGGCACTGATTCGTGCCAGAACCGGTTTGCGAGAGGAGAATCGTCCAATCGGTTGTTTTTTATTTACGGGGCCGACTGGTGTCGGAAAAACGGCATTGGCAAAAGCAGCGGCATTGCATCTTTTTGACGACAAAAACAGCTTGATTCGGTTTGATATGTCCGAGTATATGGAAAAGCATACGGTTTCCAAGCTGATTGGTGCACCGCCCGGATATGTGGGATATGATGAGGGCGGCACACTTTGTGAACGAGTGCGGAAGCGACCATATTGTGTGATTCTCTTTGATGAAATTGAAAAAGCCCATCCGGATATCTGCAATATTCTGCTGCAAATTATGGAGGACGGAGTCTTGACCGATGCAAACGGCAGAAAGACCGATTTCACCAATGCATTGTTAATTTTAACTTCCAACCTTGGAGGAGGAGAGTGCAAACCGCCAGCAGGCTTTCTGCAAACAGAACATGTCGTGAGTGAAACTGCTTTGCAGCGATATTTTTCACCGGAGTTTTTAGGTCGGCTGGATGCAATTATTCCATTTCAGCGATTGACACAAGAACAGCTTTGTCAGATTGCAGAAAAACAATTGCAAAATTTGCAGAAGCGAATGGAGCAGCTGCACATCCAGTTGCATTTTACAGAGGCAGCGGTCAAACAGCTTGCATCTGCACCAGATACCGGACGCTATGGTGCACGTCCGATGCGACGATATTTGACAGAGCAGGTAGAAACGCCGCTTGCACAGCGGTTGTTGCAGCAGACGATTACAGCCGGCGATCAGGTTTTATTATCCGCAAAAGAAAATGTTTTTTTATTCACCAAGGAGAATACCGCTGTGCATTCCGGTTGAGGAATCAGAGAGATTATTTTTCCATTCGATTGCAAAAAAATGCGAAAAAACTACCTGTGATAGATGCGGCACTTTGCGTTATACTACTATTGCGGCGGAAACGCCGACAGAAAAACAATTCTTGCTTCGGTAAGAACTACAGGTGAATTTGAATAAGAAAGGTGTTTTTGAATATGAAGGGCGAATTTACGCAGAAGGGCAAAGAAGCCATGGAACGGTTTAAGATGGAATCTGCCAACGAGGTTGGCGTCAACCTGAAGCAGGGTTACAATGGTGACTTGACTGCAAGACAGGCTGGTTCTATCGGCGGTATGATGGTCAAGAAGATGATCGATGCCTATAAGATGCAGTAACCACAGCCATTCTGATTTTTTCTTGTACAGCAATTATCTTCTTTTTTCTGCATAGCAGCAGCGTTCAGCGAACAAGCTGAGTTCTGACAAAGCGGCGAAAAGAGAAGGAATTGCAAAACAGCAGAAAAAGCCCCGTTCGATGGTACAAGATCGAACGGGGTGCTGTTTTGGTGTAAGATGATTTTTGATTACATATGCTTTACACGGTCTGTAACTTCGGCACGTTTTGCATCATTGAACCGGTCTAATGTTCCCACCAGATAACCAGTAATGCGGCGAATGCGTTCAAAGTTTTCCGGTGCAAATTGACAGCGTAAGTCTACAAAGTCACCATCTACATGAATATCAAGCTGCTCAATTTTCCGATTGGGATAGGTTTTCTTGCTGTGTGTAACATAGGCTTTGATTTCTTCCTCTGGAATGGTACCACCTGTCACTTGAACCTGTATATTTTCGTATACCATTTTTCAATCCTCCGTTTCTGAATTTTGCATAGTGTTTGCTACTATTATTATAATACAGTTTTGGAGTTTCTGCAAGAGAAAACGAAAATAAATTTCATTTGATAATCATTCCTATTTTATTTTGACCATTTATCGCGTTCGAGATTGTTTTTTGAAAGAAGAGCAGGCAAGGAATTTGTTCTTTTTATTGGCGATAAAAAGCATGCAGCATAATATTCGGAAGAACACCGAAATTATGCTGCATGTTCAAAAATAAATTTGGCGCAGAAAGAGGGATTTGAACC
>JAEDGE010000185.1 GCA_016297675.1 Oscillospiraceae bacterium | reverse complement strand
CTTGTAGGGGGCGAACCAGAAGGAGAACCGGAACAGAGTGGTTGTCCAGATGGAACTACGCTGGTCATACGGGATTTGTTTTTTAATGTGCCAGTACGGCAGCGATTTATGAAAAAGGATGTCACCGAAGCAAATGCAGTCAGCCAAATTGTACAGAAAATTGCCTTATCTCATCCGGAAGTGTCCTTTCAGATGATACGGGATAACCGCATGGAATTCTGCACGGATGGCAGCGGAGATTTATATGCTGTTATTTATGCCCTGTTTGGAAAAGAATTTGCACATGATTTGATTCCGGTGCAGTATGATGATGGCTTTTTGCGAGTGAGTGGTTATATTGGAAAGCCCTTGTATTCCAAGTCCAATCGCACATTTCAGCATTTCTTTATCAATGGACGGTATATCCGTTCTCGTGTTTGCAGTGTAGCACTGGAAAGTGCCTATCAAAATCTGATTATGACAGGCAGATTTCCAACTTGTGTGCTGATGTTGGAAATGCTGCCGGTGGATTTGGACGTGAATGTTCATCCAGCGAAAGCAGAGGTTCGGTTTACGAATGAAAAAAATGTAGCAGATAGTCTGTTTTTTGCGGTGAAAAATGCCTTGCTGGAGAATGGTTTGATTTATGAATTTCAATTCCGTCAAACCGCACAGGACTGGACGAAACAACCGCCACAGTCAGCATCGGTGGTACAACCGTCGCTTCCGCATTTAGAAGAGCCGTCTGATGCATTTGCCTCGCAGGCAGAGCCGGAGGAAGAAGCACCGCCACCGCCACCAGTGGTCTATCCGACCCAATATCACTACGATATTGGGGAGACAATGGCAAAATTGATGAAACCGGAGGAACGTCCGGCGGCAGTTGTGAATCCTTGTGCAGTGGTAGAACAAGCATCGGAAGAGCAGGTGACAGAAGTATCAACTGCGGACAAGCCCGAAACCATTTTTCCTTTACCACCGCCAGAGATGAAGACGGAGATGACGGTGCAGTCTCCAAAAGCAATGCCGAAGAAACAGAGCATTTTGCCAGAAATTCGTGTGATTGGGGAAGCGTTTCAGAATTATATTCTGGCAGAAGTACCGTCTGCACAGCAGATACTGATTCTTGATAAACACGCAGCTCATGAGCGAGTGATTTTTGAACGTTTGAAAAATGGAACAGCGAAACAATATCGGCAGCTTTTGATGCAGAAAACAGAAACGCTTTTGCCGATGGATGAGTTTTCTTTGATGCAGGAACAGGAGAAACGGCTTGCAGAGATGGGCTTTTCCTTTGATTTTTCCAATCCGCCATTTTTGCGGACGACTGCGGTGCCAACTTTTTTACAGGCACTGAATATTGATGAGATTGTGACGGAAATCGCACATAATCTTGCACTCGGCAAAATCAATCCACAAACGGCATATATGGACGATTTGCTGCACAGCATGGCTTGCAAAGCTGCCATTAAGGCACATGACAAGAATGATCTTGCGGAGTTACAGGAGCTGGCACAGATTGTTTATGCTGATGACCAGATTCGGCACTGTCCGCATGGCAGACCAGTGATGTTTGTCATGAAACGACAGGAACTGGAAAAACAGTTTAAGAGGGTGTGAGATGAGAACGGAAGAAAAAATACCGATTCTTGCGGTGGTAGGACCAACTGCATCCGGCAAAACAGCACTGGGGGTAGAGCTTGCCAAATACTATCACGGTGAGGTGGTTTCCGCAGATTCCATGCAGATTTATCAAGGCATGGACATTGCCACTGCAAAACCAACACCAGAGGAAATGCAAGGAATCCCACATCATCTCATTAGTGTTCTGCCGAGGGACACCCTGTTCAGTGTGGCAGATTATGTGAAACTGGCAGAAGAGAAGATTACACAGATTGTGCAGCGTGAAAAACTGCCGATTCTGGTCGGCGGAACAGGTTTATATATTGCCTCACTGTTGGATCATGTGCAGTTTGCGGAAACCAAGCAAGATGCTGCCTTGCGAAAAGAACTGACAAATTATGCAGAGACAAATGGTGCAGCGGCACTGCACAGCCGATTGGCTGCCTTAGACCCAGAGGCGGCGGCATCCATTCACCCCAATAATATTGTGCGAGTTGTACGGGCATTGGAAGTGACCATGTTGTCTGGTAAACCATTTAGTGTGCAGAAAGCAGAGAGTCATTTGATACCATCTCCATATTGTTCTTGTATCATTGGTTTGGATTATGCCGATCGTGCGGTATTGTATGAACGAATTAATCGGCGGGTGGATCAGATGGTGCAAAATGGTTTGGTAGAGGAATCCTATGCTGTCTGGAAGACACATCCTCAGCAGACCGCAGCCAATGCCATTGGGTATAAAGAGTTGATACCATACTTCAACGGTGACTGCGATTTGGAGACTTGTATTGACAAATTAAAACAAGAAACCAGAAGATATGCCAAACGGCAATTGACGTGGCTTAGAAAAAGAAATGACGTCATGTGGATAAAACTGTATGAAATCAACAATAACAAAGAAATCTTAGAAAAATGCAAGAAAATTATAGCCAAAAGGCAATTCTTGTGCTATAATAGAATAGGTCTTTTTGAAAAAACAGAAAAATGAGAATCAGAAAGATCCGGTGCGTAGGAAAGGAGCAGCCCTAAATGAACAAAATGATGAATTTACAAGATGTTTTTTTGAATCAGGCAAGAAAAGAAAAGATTCTGGTGACAATCATTCTGATGAATGGTTTCCAGTTTAAAGGAATTGTCAAAGGTTTTGACAGCTATATTGTAATCTTGGAATGTAACGGAGAACAGAATCTGGTGTACAAGCACGCCATCTCCACACTCAAACCAACCCGCCCCATTGCGATTCTGGATGCGGCAGAAAAAGAAGATTGATTTATGGATTCCAATTCAAGAACGATGCACATTTTGCTCGTTGTGCTTTCCATTGCCATTATTGCCACGATCGGAACAATTTTCTATCATTTTATTGATACAGAATATAAAACCGAAACGGCAGTAGCTGCAACTGCAGAGCAATCGGAAACCTTTCAGGGCGTTTATGTGCGGGATGAAACAGTTTTAACCTATAATGGTTCCGGTGCCATTAGTTATAATGTACCGGATGGTGGGAAAGTTGAGAAAAACGGTATCATTGCAGAAATTTATGCAGATCAGTCTGCAATTGAAACGAATCAGCAAATTGCAACTTTGCAGCAGGAATTAAGCTTGTTAAATCGGATTTCCAATCCGGGCATTCTGCAAAATGCACAGCCGGCAGAACTGGCTGATCAGGTGGAGCGGTATTATAATCAGATTACATACTGCAAGGACTGCGGCGATTTGAC
>JAEDGE010000184.1 GCA_016297675.1 Oscillospiraceae bacterium | reverse complement strand
GAGGAAAGAACAACACCCGCAAACATGACAGTATAGCGCGATGTAAATTGGCCTTTAAAAGCCAACAATGATGTGCTCAGAGGTTTGAGCGATTTGGAGTCAATAAAAACCATTGGAAACATTGTGTCGTTCCAAACAGAAACCAGATTATAGATCACCGTCGCGGTAATCACTGAGGAGCTTACAGGCATTACAATTTTTGCATACAGGCCGGCAACAGAGCATCCGTCCAGACGAGCGGCCTCTTCCAATTCACGCGGAATAATACTGAAAGAACCATACATAACAAAAACTGTAAACGGAAGAGACCATGCCGTGAAAATAAGAATAAGCCCCAAATGGGAATCCAGCAGCCCAAGTCTATTGGTGATCTGATAAAGTTGGCTGAGACCGACCTGATAGGGAATCATGATGCCAGCGGCAAAAAGCCAATACAGCGTGCGGCAGATTTTACCGAGCAGTCGAGTTAGTGCAAAGGCAACAAAGCTTCCTAATAGCGTTGTCAGCAGCACTGTTCCGCCGGAAATTGCAATACTGTTGAAAAGCGCCCGCAGTAAGTTTCCACCTTCGATTGCCTCTGCATAATTGCCCCAGTGCAGTTGCTTTGGCAAGCCAAGAATATTTGCATACAGTTCCGGTTCTGTCTTTAATGAGTTGAGAACGACCATAAAGACTGGATATAGCATGATTAACAACGCCAAAACCAGAAATATATATTTTAACACGGTTCCCCAATGCATTGCCTTTTTCTTCATGGTCTACTCCTTACTGTTAAATGCTTTTTGCTGAATAACTGACAAAACTCCGATAATTACGACCAGAACAATGGCAATTGCAGAAGCATACCCAACGTTGTTATACGAAAACGCCTGTTTATATGATAGCAGCGCCAGAACAGACGATGAATTGTCAGCGCCGCCGCCGGTCATGACGTATACTAGTTCGAACGTCCGGAAAGAACCGATCGTCGTTAAAACCACAACTGTTCCTATGACCGGCGATAACATGGGGAACGTGATTTTCCAGAACTGCTGCCACTTGTTACACCCGTCCAGAGCTGAACTCTCCAGCAGCTCCTGTGAAGCGTTCTGCAGGCCGGCAATGTACAAAATCATTCCGCTGCCGGTTCCCCACCACACATGGACAAGCGCGATTGCTAGAATGGAAATATACTTTTCGCTTAACCATACATGTTGCCAGGAGCGCAACCCAAGCAGATCCAGCAGCGTATTGAGCGCACCGATATTGGGGTCGTAAATAAACGACCATGTAAACCCGATTGCAACAGCAGAGAAAATGACGGGCAGATAAAAGCCGAGCCTGAACAAGTTGTTAACGCGGCTTTTCCTATAGATTGCCAGAGCAATTAATAAAGAAATCACATTCTGCAGCACGGTAACAACAAGTGTGTAAAGTATTGTATTTACGAAGGCAATTGAAAACGAACGCTCCTTGGTGAACAGATTGATGTAGTTTTTCAAGCCCACAAATTCCGCTTTTTTCGAGAAGCCGTCATAATCGAAAAAGCTGTAAAAAAATGCTTCCAGAGACGGTAAAATACAGATTGTAAAATAAACACACAGGGGCAATAGTAGAAACAGTGCTGCCCACAGAGTCTCATTTGACCGTCTGGAAAGCTGTTTTGCCATTTTCCGCATGTCGCTCCTTTCGCTTGGGAAGGCGCAGGCCAAATAGATGGCCTGCGTCTAAATCGTCAGAGACCAATCGCTTCGTTATTTCATCAACCAGCCAAAAGATCGTTTGTGATTGACTGTGCCTCAGCCATCAGAGAAGCAATATCTTCTCCGTTAAAGGCGCGGGCGGCGATTTCTAGATACAGATCTGCAAATTCTGGATTCGTCACAAAAGCGCTGGCAGAACGAACGGCGGGGAATTCGTCGATCAACGCGTTCAATGCATTGTTTTCTGCGCTTTCGGATACAACGTTCATCACAGTGGAAGTTTGCATTGTTGCATCTGTGTACAGTTGCGCGATCTCAGGACTGCTTAAAAACGCAACGTATTGCATTGCTGCAGCCTGCTTTGTGCTGTTAGGATTGACTGCAAGACTTTGACCCACATCCTGAATCAGGTAGTAATCATTCTGGCTGTTCGGGAGAATGAAAAAGCCCATGTTGAACTCCTGATTTGCTTCCAGAACGCCGCCGACAGACCAGGAACCGGTGTTCAGCATGGCAGCTTTTCCTTGAGTAAACAGCGCAATAGAGGCTTCATAAGATGTACCGGTTGAGCCATTCATGAAGAAACCGTCCTGTCCCATTTTCTGCAGGTCGGTATAGGCATTCAAAACGCCGCTATCCGTCCATTGCAGCGCACCGGATTCCAGTTTTTCCAGCACATAGGGATCCCCGTCATAGTAAGAAGATAATAGCCCGTCGATTTGCAGGTCAAAGACCCAGTTTTCTCCGAAGCCGGAAGCGATCGTACCTTCACCGTTTTCGGAAAGCGTATTGCAAACAGCTTTCATTTCATCCCAAGTAGACGGGACTTCCAGCCCGTATTTTGCAAAGATGTCTTTGTTATAGAAAATCACATAGGAGTTGTAAGCCTGAGGTAACCCGTAGATCGCATCGCCGATCCTGGCTGTTTCCAAAAAGTCCTCATAATAGTATGCAGAGGCGGCGGTATCTGTCAAATCCATCGCATAGCCTGCAGCCGCAAACTCCTGAAGGCGAGGTCCCACGTGAATTGCATATACGTCAACGGCATCCGCGTTGCCCTGCAGTTTTGTCTTTAAAACGGCGTAATACTCTGTCTGATCGGCGCTTTCGACGTCCATTTCGATCTTGATGTCAGGATATGTTTCTTCGAACATCTTGTTGATAGTCTGATAAATCTGGGAGTCCTCACTTCTAAAGTGGACAAAACGGATCGTGGTTGTTTCTTCCTTATCTGTTTCGGCTGCTGTGCTCTGTGCTTGCTGCTCTGTATTTGCGTCATTTTCAGTAGTAGTTGATACGGGATTGGAGCATGCAGGTAGCATAAATACCAACAACATTGCCAAGATCAGAGCGATTAGTTTTTTCATTATTTGACCTCCTTATTCTCATTACCGTTCGAAAACCCCATTTATTTCTGGTGCGGATACACCGGAAACGACCTTGTTTGCAGCGCGCGTATGCGCCGTCGACCTGTAAGCTGACAAAGTACAAGTTTCCATGCTTTCTGTCTTGACTGAGCGGAAGCAAGCAGAGCCCCATAAGAAAATGTACAATTTGAACAAATTTGTTAATATGTAATCATATCTGCTGTATAAACTGCCAAGCTTGCCTTGATTATAACAAACACGTCTGATATAATCTATGTACAA
>JAEDGE010000183.1 GCA_016297675.1 Oscillospiraceae bacterium | reverse complement strand
CCGTTAGGGGAAACCCCATTTTTTGCCGGCTAAAAGGAAGTCGCTTTCCCTAAGAAATAAAAAATTGATTTTCATGCCAATATTATCATGCCATAGAGGAATAGGTTCTGTTTTTCTGTAAAGAATAAGACGGTATCGTTTAGAAAATATATAGAAATGCCATAGGGCGGAATCGTTCCTGTGGCATTGTTTTACAGTAAGGAGAACACTATGGAGTCTATATGGCAAAAAGACAGCAAGCTACCGTCTTTTCCGCAGCAAAAGGGAAAGCAGAAAACGGAGGTTCTCATCATCGGCGGCGGGATTACAGGCATTCTGACTGCATACTTCTTAACAAAAAACCATGTGGATTGTATGCTTGTGGAAAAGGGGAAAATCTGCAATGGTACTACCGCAGGCACAACCGCAAAAATTACTGTACAGCATGGGCTGTTGTATCATCGGCTTTTGAAGAACTATGGTGCAGAATTTGCTCAAAAATATTTGCAGGCAAATCAGCATGCCTTTACTTGTTATGAAACCCTATGCAAAAACATGGACTGCGATTTTGTATATCGAGATAATTATGTATATGCAATCGACAACAGAGAAAAACTGGAACAGGAACTTGCAGCCCTTGAAAAAATCGGTTATCCGGCTGCATTTTGTGAGCATCTTCCGCTTCCGTTTTCCACAGCAGGTGCAGTAACATTTTCCCATCAGGCACAATTCCACCCCTTGAAATTTCTTGCAGCGATTGCAGAGGGGTTACCGATTTATGAAAACATGTTTGTAAAACAGCTGCAAGGAAATACAGCAATTACGGATACCGCAGAAATTACAGCCAATCAAATCATTGTTACTACACATTTTCCGTTTCTCAATCGGCATGGCAGCTATTTTCTCAAGCTGTATCAGCATCGCTCCTATGTGCTGGCACTGGAAGGTGCACAGGATGTAAACGGTATGTATGTGGAGGAAAGCAAAACAGGACTTTCCTTTCGCAATTATAAAAATGTTCTTCTGCTTGGAGGTGGAGGACATCGCACAGGGAAAAAGGGTGGAAACTGGGCGGAGCTGCGGCAGTTTGCACAGCAGCATTATCCACAGGCGAAGGAATGTTGTGCTTGGGCAGCACAGGACTGCATGAGTCTGGATGCTGTTCCGTATATCGGGCATTATTCCAGTCGGACTGCACAATTATATACTGCAACTGGTTTCAACAAATGGGGTATGACAGGGGCTATGCTCTCTGCACAGCTTTTGAGTGATATGGTATTAGGGAAAAAACAGGATGTTTCCGATGTGTTTTCTCCATCCAGAAGCATTCTGAAACCACAGCTGCTGGTCAATGGCTTTGAGGCAGTGAAAAATTTATGTTCCTTTTCGGGAAAGCGATGTCCGCATCTGGGCTGTGCACTGAAATGGAATCCTGCCGAACATTCTTGGGATTGTGCCTGTCATGGCTCTCGGTTTGATGAAAATGGCAAGCTGCTGAACAATCCGGCAAATGGGGACTGCCATTTTTAGAACGTTTTCATTTAGAATGTAAAAATATAGTTTTTTATTCTATAAATAGAGCAATCTAATCTCCTCCTGCAAAAGCATTTTTGGAATCAGATCCTTTTCATGGATTGCCTTGATAGAATACTTCCCGATACTTTTTCGGTGTGGTTCCCGTTACCGTTTTGAAGGAGTCAATAAAGGCACTCTGCGAGGAAAATCCAAGAGCAATTGCAATATCCAGATAAGACAAGTCAGAATACCGCAGCAGATTCTGAGCCGTATCAATTTTTGCCATTTTGATAAAATGTTTCAGATGGATGCCGGTTTCTGCTGTAAACAGTCGGGATAAATAAGAGGGATGAATCCCACAGTATGCAGCAAGGGAATGGACAGTCAGATTTTCTCCAAGATGCTCATAAATATAATCAATACATTTTCTGACATGGAGAGAAATGACATGCTGTTTTTTGATTTCGTGCATACGTTCCGTGAAATCCAATAACATTTCCTTGTAAAGCATGAAAATTGTGTCACTGTCTTTGCACGAATCTGCTTTTCGGATATAGATATCTGCAATCGTATCCGCTTCATCCTGTCCCATGCCGTGTTCGATACAGGCAGTGGAAACCGCTGAAGCGGTTATGACCAGATGATACATCATATTTCTGGCAGCATCCTTGGAAAGTTCTCTGTTATCTGGGAACAAACAACTTTCCGGATGGGATAAGCTCTGTTCAACAGCAGGGAGATTTCCATTACAAATATCGGTATATTTTTGTATTTTGATGTGATGGGGCTGCCGCTGAATATCATTTGTTTTCTGCACAAATAAACAGGTATTTAATTCATTTCTTATTTTCATATTCTCACCATACTTTATATTTTTCAACTGTATAGAAAGGAGCGGAGAAGAAGGGACGTTGTAAATTTCCCTACTTTGTATATCCTATCAGATTTTTGATATAAAATCAAGATTTCTGATATGCAGTTTCATGCCCTTTGGATTATACTAAGCTCATTGCAAAATCTACAATTTTGCAATCCCGGCATAGAGGACAGTATATCATTCCTGCAAGGGGCGATAATATGACAAAAACTTACAATCTGACCGAGGGAAAGGTATCCAAAATTTTGCTTGGTTTCTTCTTTCCGATGCTTTTTACCAATCTGTTGCAACAGATTTATACATTTGCCGATACTGCGATTGTTGGAAAAGGATTGGGGGACAATGCACTTGCAGCAGTTGGAAACTTATCTGCTTTCCATTCGCTTCTGGTTGGCTTTTTCATGGGTATGACAAATGGATTTTCTATCATTCTTGCACAGCGTTACGGCAGTGGGAATAGAATGGCACTGCAAAAAATCATTGCATCTTCCATCCAATTATCTTCCATTTTGTCGATATTTTTTACTGCTGCCAGTGTTCTGTCTTTGAAGGACATTCTGTTTGCCATGCAGACATCTGCAATCATTTTGCAGGATAGTCTGCACTATGGTTATATTCTTTTTGGTGGACTGACTGCAACGGTGGCATATAACCTTTTCTCCAGTATTTTGCGTGCGTTGGGAGATAGTAAAACACCCTTTGTTGCAATTATGATTTCTTCTGTGTGCAATATTTTGTTGGATTGTATTTGTATTTTCCTGTTACAGACTGGCGTGGAGGGGGTTGCTGCTGCAACGATTTTCTCACAGACGCTTTCTGCCGTCATTTGTTGCTGCCACATTCGGAAAATAGATGGGATTCGTCTTATGCGGAAGGATTTCAAAATGGATTTCTCACGCAATTGGATTCTTTTGAAAAATGGGATTCCGATGGCTTGTATGAATTCTATTACATCTGTGGGCTGCATGATTGTGCAGTATTATGTGAATGGAATGGGG
>JAEDGE010000032.1 GCA_016297675.1 Oscillospiraceae bacterium | reverse complement strand
GGCTTGTCTTGGCTTTCAGAGCTTTGCAGACAGAACCGCCGATTAAACCCATTCCCACAATTAAAATTTTCATCGCTGATGCCTCCGCTTTTTTTCAATTGTTTTCATTTTAGCACAGATTGCAGATTTTGTAAAGTGTCACAAAAATTCTCTCATGCAAATCAATTTTCGTGTTTTCTGAGGGGTTCCTTGTCCGAACCATATTTAAAAATTAATTTATATGCGGTTCCATGAGATAAATGACTTCACATTTTTCAATAATGCCTCGTTTGTATCAAAATATTTCGCTGAAATCTCTCTCTGGTAATTGCATACACACTTGTTTTGATGTTGACTGAGTCTGCATATTCTTCACGCAACGTAATGCCCATCTTTTCTGCGACCCTTCTCGAAGGCAAATTCGTACTCTTCTGATACGAATAAATTTCATCAAATTCCGTATGCACAAACGCCCAGGCTAAGCATGCCCTTGCTGCCTGCGTGGCATATCCTTTCTTCCAAAATCGTTTATCTATATGATACCCGATTTCTGGCAGTAGTTTCTCATGAATCATTTGCATGGTGATTCCACAATCTCCGATAAACTGTCCTGTTTCTCGCAACAATACTGCCCACAATCCAAAGCCATATTTTTGATAGTTGTCCAGATTCCATGTAATCCAGCTTCTTGTTTTTTCTATATCAAATGGCTTTGGATAATACTGCATCGTTTCCTTGTCCGACAGAATCATATGCCATGCGTCCAAATCCTCCATGGTCAATTCCCGCAATATCAGTTGTTCTGTTTCCAGTACAATCATCATAAGACGCCCCTTATAATTTACAAGTATTAAACAAAATAAAAAAGCACTCCCGAATATTCGAGAGTGCTTGGTGCGGATAAGAGGACTTGAACCTCCACCTCCTTGCGAAGACTAGCACCTGAAGCTAGCGCGTCTGCCGATTCCGCCATATCCGCATATAGAAAGCGATATGCAAAGAAAAATACAATCATGGTGCGGATAAGAGGACTTGAACCTCCACCCCCTTGCGAGGACTAGCACCTGAAGCTAGCGCGTCTGCCGATTCCGCCATATCCGCATTTTGTATTTCATCTGCTGCATTACCGCTGCAACATGATTTATTATATCACAACTTTCCGCACTTGTCAACTAAAAAATCCATTTTTTTATTTTTTTAATTCTATTGAGAAAAAAAACGTTTATTTTCTCATTTTTGCAAATAAAAACAAAAAAAATTCAATTCAAACAGAATAAACAGAAGATTCCTCTCTTTTGTTGTACCGATTTGTAGGTGCAGGCATACAATAAAACAAGAGGACAGAAACAAACTCATCAGGAGGTGTCATCCATGCCATATGTTTTTCTGAGTCCGTCCACACAAGAATGGAATCCCTATGTCAACGGCGGAAACGAAGAACTTTATATGAATGAAATTGCTGACAGAATGGAACCTTATCTCCGTTCCAGCGGCATTTCTTTTTCTCGAAACGACCCGAACCGCAATGTCATCGGTGCAATTGCTGACTCCAATGCCGGCAATTATGACGTGCATCTTGCCTTACACAGCAACGCTGCACCTGAATCGCTCGCTGGAAAACTGCGTGGAATTGATATTTACTACGCCCCCGGCAGCCACTACGGTCAGATTCTGGCTAACATCATTGCCGACCGGTTCAAGACCATCTATCCCATTCCAGATAAATGCCGTGCCAGACCGACCACCACACTCGGAGAAGTAACACAGACCAGAGCTGTGGCAGTGCTCTGCGAAATCGGTTATCATGACAATGAACAGGATGCCAACTGGATTCGCAACCATTTAAACAGCATTGCCATCGTGCTGGTACAGTCACTTTGTGAATATTTTGGTATTCCGTTTATTCCGGCTGGTCCAGTCACGTCCGGAACGGTGCAGACAGATGGCAGCGGGCTCAATTTACGGGCTTTCCCATCTACGCAGGGGCGGATTCTTGCGAGCATTCCCAACGGAACAGAAATTCCTCTCTATGGAAAGACCGGAAATTGGTATGTCACGTCTTATCGTGGCATGACTGGATATGTCAATGCAGATTATATTGTGCTTTCTTAAACAATAAAAAGCGGACTGTCCGAAAACAGTCCGTTTTTTGTACATGGTATCCCAATCATTCTGTTGTTTGTGCAACCGAAACGATTTCCTCTGTACCCACTATCGGATTTCCTTCTGCATCTAAAATCTGTGGCAATTTTCCCTCTGTCACACATTCTGCGGTAACAACTACCTTCTTTGCCTGCTCCATAGATGGAACATCATACATCGTTTGTACCAGAATGTTTTCCATAATGGAACGCAGTCCTCTTGCACCGGTTTTCCGCTGGATTGCCTTCGCAGCAATTTCTGTCAAAGCTTCTGGCGTAATTTCCAGTTCCAGATGGTCATATCCAAACAACTTTTGATACTGCTTCACCAATGCATTTTTCGGTTCCGTCAAAATGCGTACCAATGCCGGTTCATCCAAATCATCCAGTGTGGTAATTATCGGCAGTCGCCCAACCAGTTCTGGAACCAGACCAAACTTCACCAAATCTTGTGGAATTGCCTGCCGGAAAATATTGTTCAGCTCTTCCTTCTTGTTGGAAATCGGTGCACCAAACCCAACAGAAGACGGTGTCATTCGCTTTTGAATGATCTTTTCCAGACCATCAAAGGCTCCGCCGCAAATGAATAGGATGTTCTTCGTGTCGATATGAATAAACTCCTGATTCGGATGTTTCCGTCCGCCCTGCGGCGGCACATTGGAAACCGTCCCTTCAATGATTTTCAGCAGTGCCTGCTGAACCCCTTCCCCACTGACATCTCTGGTCAGGGAAGTGTTTTCAGACTTCCGAGAGATTTTATCAATTTCATCAATATAGATAATGCCTCGTTCTGCCGCCTCTATATCAAAATCTGCCGCCTGAATCAAGCGAAGCAATACATTTTCCACATCTTCGCCAACATATCCGGCTTCTGTAATCGTGGTTGCATCCGCAATGGCAAACGGCACATCCAGAATTCTTGCCAGTGTCTGTGCCAGAAACGTCTTTCCGACACCGGTCGGTCCCAGCAACAGAACATTGCTCTTTTGCAGCTCGACATCCTCACCGTCATCCTGACTCAGAATTCGCTTGTAGTGATTATAAACAGCAACACAAAGAGAAATCTTTGCTGCATCCTGTCCGATGACATACTCATCCAGTATCTTTTTCATCTCAGACGGTCTTTTCAACTGAATCTGCGGGGCATCCTTTTGCGATTTCGCCTTTTTCTTTTTTACCATACTTTGTGGCATAGAAGATCCATAAAGCATTTCATAACAATAGCAAATGCAGTCATCACAAATATGACTGTTTCCAGCAGAAAACATACTGGCTACCTCATGTTCTGCCTTACCACAAAAGTTACAATATTTTTCTTCTGGCATATTTGTACTCCTTACCGGTTTGTCATCACTTTGTCAATCAAACCGTATTCCAATGCTTCCTGTGCATACATATAATTATCCCGTTCTGTATCCTGTTCAATGGTTTCCACTGGCTTTCCAGTATTCGCTGCCAGAATTTCATTCATTCTCTGCCGAATCCGTACCAAATGATCCGACTGAATCTTAATATCGGTACACTGTCCAGACAAGCCACCTGAAATCAACGGCTGATGAATCATAATTTCACTGTTCGGCAGGGAAATTCGCTTGCCCTTTGTACCGGAAGAAAGCAGAAATGCTCCCATAGAAGCTGCCATTCCAATACAAATGGTGGAAACATCACATTTGATGTACTGCATTGTATCATAAATAGCCATACCAGCGGTAATAGAACCACCCGGACTGTTAATATACAGGGAGATATCCTTTTCTGCGTCCTGACTCTCCAAATACAACAACTGCGCCACTACCAGACTTGCAGTCGCATCATTTACCTGATCACAAAGCATCACAATCCGGTCATTCAGTAAACGGGAAAAAATATCATAGGAACGCTCTCCCCGACTGGTCTGCTCCACAACATAAGGAATGGTCGTCTGTCCTAACACATTCGGAACAAAATTGCTCATCTTTTTTTCCTCTCTTTCTTATTTCTCATACCATGTCCATCTTCATACTGTATACTGTCCTCTATTGCAAACAACACCGTTGTTTGCAATGCCGCTAAAAGTGGCTGCAAAGCCATCGGCTTTGCGAGGACAGTATGAACGGCGGCTCTTGGTGGCAAAGCCACCACCGGCAATGCATTGCCGGTATTGCAAAATTGTAGATTTTGCAATAGAGCCTAGTATAAAAATCGACAAAAAAACTGTTTTTCTCAGAATAGCACAGTGGGCGAACTGAAAATGGTTCGCCCGTTCTGTGTATCCCTTGTTTGATGCCCTGCTTATTCGGCAGCTGCCTCTTCTGTTGCAGCTTCTTCTGCTTCTGCAACCGTATTATCCACAATTGCAGATTCCTTAATCAAATCCAATGCCTTTGTTACCAGCATATCGGTCTTGTATTCCTGCATCGGAATCCGTGCCTTTACGTCTTCCAATGTCATATTGTTTTCTTCTGCCAGTTTGGTCAACTCAGCATCCATTTCTTCTTCAGAAACTTCCAGTGCTTCCAACTCTGCAATCTTTTCCAATGCCAGACGCAGTTTTACTTCGTTTTCTGCACGATCCAGATAAGTTGCCTTCAACTCATCCTGTGTCATACCGGTATACTGTAAGTACAGATCCATATCCACATGCTGGCTCTTCAACTGATTCGCAAAGGTTTCCATCAGTGCATCTGCCCGCTGTTCAAACATGCAGTGCGGAATTGGATCCTCTACCTTATCAATCAGCTTTGCAATCAATGCATTTTCAAAGCCAACCTGTGCAGTCTGTTCTGCATTTTCCTGCATCTTCTTTTTCGCATCAGCCTTCCACTCGTCAACCGTATCAAAATCAGAAATTTCCTTTACAAAATCATCTGTCAGTTCCGGTACTTCTTCGTGGTTGATGGCATGAATCTTGCACTTGAAAACAGCTTCCTTACCAGCATAGTCTTCCATCTGATAATCTTCTGGGAAAGTAACGGTTACATCAAAGTCTTCGTCAATCTTGTGACCAGCAACCTGTTCTTCAAAGCCCGGGATAAACTGACCGCTGCCCAGTTTCAGCTGGAACTCTTCACCCTTTCCGCCTTCAAAAGCAGTATCGCCAAAGAAACCTTCAAAATCAAGAGTGACTTCATCGCCCATTTCTGCTGCCCGATCGTCAACAGAAACCATCTTCGCATTTCTCTTCAGCAGATTTTCTGCCTGCTTTTCGACATCTTCATCGGTAATTTCCTTTACATCCTTCGGAGCAGCCATGCCCTTGTAGTCTGCAATGTGAATTTCCGGCTTGGTTACGCAAACAATCTTTACAGTTGCACCTTCTGCCTTGCTGACAGAAGTCACTTCTACTCTTGGTGCATCTACCAAATTCAAAGCTGCTTCTGCAATCAAAGCCGGCATTTCCATATTCAGAATGAGATTCAGTGCATCTTCAAAGAAAACGCCTTCCCCATATGTGCTCTCGCAAAGTTTTCTCGGCACTTTGCCCTTCCGGAAGCCCGGCATAGAGATATTCTTCTTCTGCTGCCGATAAACAGCATCAATTGCCTTTTCAAATGTTGCAGCATCCACTTCTGCAACCAGTTCTGTCATATTGACATCAGTTTTTTCAGATGATTTTAAAATCATGATTGTTTGTCCTCCATTTTCTATTTACCATGCACACAGAAAACGACTATGTGCCAATGTTTTCGTTCCATGCACGCTTGACTATTATACCATATTCCGTTTTTTTTGGCTATAGAAATTTTCCACTTCTCTTTTTTGCACAAATCAAACGATTTTTACAGGTTTAAATTGTATATAATCACCAGAGATTAAACGCATTCTGGTTTCCTCATAAAGCCCTTCAAAGGCATACTGATGAGCTTTGCCGTGAATATGTCCATAGTAACACGCTGTAATCTGATAACGATGCAGCACTTCCAGTATCTCATAATTATAGGAACTGGCGTAGATCGGCGGATAGTGCAAAAACACAATGGGCTGCAATTGCTCCGCCAGTGCAGACTGAATGGAAACCTCCAGCCGCTGCACCTCTCTTGCCAACACTTTGGCATCAGCAGGTTCTCCA
Source organism: Oscillospiraceae bacterium (assembly GCA_016297675.1). GTDB lineage: Bacteria > Bacillota > Clostridia > Oscillospirales > Ruminococcaceae > Ruminococcus_C. The sequence goes on along the minus strand of JAEDGE010000032.1, from coordinate 10,427 downwards.
TTCATGCTCACCCAGCCTCTTGTGCCGCAAATGCCGTACTGTTCAAATGCGTAGTGGTTATTATGCAGAATATGCAGACTTTCAAAGCGATTGTCCGCAAAAAACTGCTGCATTTTCCGCATGGAATTCCACCAATAGTCATGATTTCCCTTGAGAATGATTTTTTGTCCCGGCAGGGATTCCAAAAATGCGAAATCGGCTTTTGCCTGCTGTAGGTTCATGCCCCACGAAAGATCGCCTGCCAGTACGATGGTATCCTCCGGCTGCACCACATCCCGCCAATTTTGTTCCAGTAGCTGCATATAATTTTCCCAGCCCTGAAAAATATCCATTGGCTTTTCCGGTACCCCCAGTGACAAATGCAAGTCTCCGATTCCGTATAACTGCATAAATTATACCAAATGCAGCTGCTGTAATACAAAGCCCTGCAAGTCGTTCTTATCGATGCAGTCCGTAAAGCGGCGTTCCTTTGTTTTCAATTCTGCCAGTGCCGTTGGAATCGGCAGATTGGACAATTCGTGCAGCTTGTCTACCATTGCATATTCATCGCCGGAGACGGATTCCTTGGAAATTGCCTCTAATACACTCGGACTGAACTTATACGGGCTTGCCGTGGAAGCAATCAAGGTCTTCGTGGTATCACCAGTTTCCTTGCGATAGTCCTGATATACCTTCACAGCCACTGCTGTATGCGTATCACAGGTATAACCGTATGTCTCATAAATTTGCTGGATGGTTGCTTTTGTTGCCGTATCATCGCAGAAACCACCATAGAAATCCTGCTGCAAAGCGGTCTTCACTGTATCTGTGACTTCATAAGTACCTGCTTCTGCCAGTGCGGTAAACCACTCCCGAATTTGTACATCATCTTCGCCAGTCAGCAAATAGAGCAGCCGTTCCAAATTGCTGGAAATCAGGATGTCCATAGACGGCGAGCAAGTTGCATAGAATTCCCGATTCCGGTTGTATACGCCAGTTCTGATGAAATCTGTCAGAACCTTATTGACATTTGATGCACAAATCAGCTTACCGAGCGGCACACCCATCTGCTTTGCATAATATGCTGCGAGAATATTACCAAAGTTTCCGGTCGGTACTACAACATTCAAAGTGTCACCCATTTGCAGTTCGCCCTGCTGCACCAATGTGACATAAGAAGAAACATAGTATACAATCTGTGGAACGAGCCGTCCCCAGTTGATGGAGTTGGCACTGGAAAACCGCAGATTGCCTTCTGCCAACTTCTGCTTGACAACCGGATCGGTGAAAATCTTCTTCACACCGCTCTGACAGTCATCAAAGTTGCCCTTTACTGCACACACGCTGACATTACTGCCCTCCTGTGTGACCATCTGCCGCTTCTGCATATCGCTGACACCATCTTCCGGATAGAAGACCATAATTTCTGTGCCCTCCACATCCTTAAAGCCTTCCAGTGCAGCCTTACCAGTATCGCCAGAAGTAGCAACCAGAATGACGATCTTCTCCTTGAGCTGCAATTTCTTCATCGCTGTGGTCAGGAAATACGGCAGAATCTGCAAAGCCATATCCTTGAATGCACAAGTTGGTCCGTGCCACAGTTCCAACATGTACGTCCCTTCAAAGAGGTGTGCAATTTCTGCGATATTTTCTGTTTCAAACCGCTTGATGTTATAGGCACTCTCCGTGCAGTAAACCAATTCTGCCTCTGTAAAATCCGTCAAATAACGGGAAAACACAAATGCTGCTCGCTGTGCGTAGTTCATATCTGCCATTGCAGTCAGTTCTTCTTTGGTAATAGAAGGAATCTGCTCTGGCACAAACAAACCGCCATCAGCAGAAATCCCCTGCGAAATGGCAACGGCACTTTCTACCCGTACCTTGCTGTCTCTTGTACTTTTATAAAACATACAACCACCCTTTTCCTATATTATCACATCCAGCCCGCTGGCATCGAATGCATTTTCTACATATTCCACAGAAACAATCTTTCCTCTGTCGATTATCACTGCTGCTGCATCATATCTTGGCTGCCATGTCCAATCCGGATTCTGCTCTGCACAATAAACCATCGCCGTCCGGATAATGCGTGCCTGCTGCTGCGGCAAAAGCCACTCCAATGGCGAAACCGTCTCGCTAACATATCGTGTTTTCACTTCGACAAATGCAAGAATCTCTCCCTTTTGGGCAATGATGTCAATCTCACCGCCCCGTATCCGGTAATTCCGTTTCCGAATGGTATAGCCCTGCTGCATCAAATAGCGACAGACCGCAGATTCCCCCATCCTTCCGATTTCAGTCGCTGTCCGTTTCATGCAACAGTTTCCTCAAAAATGCCTTTCGATGCACCGGAGAGGCCCCATATTGCAGGATTGCTTCACAATGTGCCTTAGTGCCATAGCCTTTGTGCTTGGCAAAACCATACTGCGGATACTGTGCATCCAACTCCAGCAGATAGTGATCTCTTGCCACTTTTGCCAGAATGGATGCCGCTGCAATCGTAGCAGAGGTAGCATCTCCCTTAACCACCGTTTCCGCAGCAATGGAAAGCGTCGGCATCCGATTGCCATCAATCAATATATAATCTGGCTGCACGGACAAACCGGAAACGGCACGCTGCATGGCAAGCATGGTAGCCCCCAAAATATTATATTCTGCAATTTCTTCCACACTGGCTGTTGCAATACAATAGGCAACTGCCATTTCCTGAATCTGCGGAAACAGCTGTTCCCGTTTTTTTTCTGTCAATTTCTTGCTGTCATTCAGCCCCTCCGGCAAATGCTCCGGCGAAAGAATAACCGCTGCTGCATAGACATCACCAGCAAGCGGTCCTCTGCCTGCCTCATCCACACCGCAAAGTAAGGGATAGGACAAACGTTTTCCTGCATCATAGGCATATAAATCCACTGGATTCTGTATTTTCTTTGCCATGTTACGCCTCCGGTAATTCCAGTGTCAGCCGTCCCAGTGTGCCGCTGCGGAACTCATCCAGCAGCGTAATTGCCGCCCGTTCATAATTCACCTCGCCACCAGAAATCAGCATGCCACGCTTTCTGCCAAGCTGTTCCAGCAGCTGCAAACCATTGTCCCCTTCGGAAATCTGCATTTTATAGCGGTTCTCCAAAGCTGCCGGATAGCGTTCTGCCAGAAACTCCAACAGCAGCATCGCTAAGCTTTCCAAATCCATGATATCATCTTTAATTGCCCCAGTAAATGCCAGCCGCTTTGCCACTTCCTGATCATCAAATTTCGGCCAGAGAACACCCGGCATATCCAGCAATTCCATCTGGTCGCCGATTTTCACCCATTGTTTTGTACGGGTAACACCAGGACGGTCTTCCACTTTTGTCTTTTTGGACTGTGCCATGCGGTTGATGAATGAAGATTTTCCCACATTGGGAATTCCGACAATCATCAATCGAATGGGAGCACCGACAATGCCCGACTTTGCTCGCTTTTCCAGCAACGGCTTCAGCAGCTGATTTTTCACAGCAGGAGCAAATTGCTTCACGCCTTTTCCGGTTTTGCAGTCCAGCGGCAGAGCAAGCAAATTCTTTTTCTGATAATACTGCACCCATCTTGCCGTGGCATTGGGGTCTGCCATATCTGCTTTGTTTAGCAACAGCATGCGTGGCTTGTCTTTCACCATTCGCTGCATTTCCGGATTCTGGCTGCTGTTGGGGATTCTGGCATCCAGAATTTCTACCACTGCATCTACCAGCGACAGGTTTGCCGCTATCATACGGCGTGTTTTTGTCATATGGCCGGGAAACCACTGAATGGTTCCCATTTGGATTTCAGACATGCCGCAGCCTCCTGTTCTCAATCATAAATGCCGCCGAAATTCGAGATGGGAGCAAACCGGAACACGGCTTTTCCCATAATCTGTTCCTCCGACACCAGTCCAACCATCGGATGGCGACTGTCGGAAGAATGCTGTCGGTTATCTCCCATGACAAAGTAATAGCCCTCTGGTATCGTCAACGGATAAGTAAATGCACCCTCATCATTCACGGTTAAATTGTTGATATAGGATTCTTCCAGCACTTCCCCATCAATCGTGACGGTACCGGTTGTAAAATCAATATCCAGTGTTTCACCGCCCATAGCGATGACCCGTTTAATGAGACGTTTTTCTGTTGTGACAGTGGAAAGACCCGAACCCTCTACTAAATTTCCGTTTTGATCATAGATATGGGAAACATTATTATCTACAATCACAATATCGCCTCTTTCCGGCGTATACAGCAAATCGGTCATAAACAGTTTATCCTGATCCTGCAAGGTCGATTCCATGGAATGCCCCTCTACCGTAACCGGTCTTAATACATAGGCAAACAGCATAATTACAAAAAATACAGAAATCAGCACCGCTTCCAGCATATCAGCGACATCTTTCCAAAATGTTCCCTTTTTCTTTTCTGCAACCTCTTCTGTTTTCGTTTCCATTTTCAGCCCTCATTTCCGTTTGTTGCTTTGGTGTATCTTCGATCTCTGCATAATAAAAAAAGGGCACACATCGCGTCCCCTTTTTCCTCTGTGCAGGAAACAGGGAGACAAAGACGGAAACCGCCGTCCCTGTCTGTTCTGCCTGCTCACTGGTTTTTAGCCAATCTGTTCCTTTACCTTTGCAGCCTTGCCGACACGGTCACGCAGGTAATACAGCTTTGCTCTGCGAACCTTACCCTTACGAACTACTTCTACCTTGTCTACAACTGGAGAATGCAGCGGGAATACCCGTTCCATACCGCAGCCGTAAGCAATTCTTCTTACGGTAAAGGTTTCGTGAATGCCGCCGTGCTTCTTTGCAATAACAGTACCTTCAAATACCTGGATACGGCTCTTATCGCCTTCCTTGATTCTAACGTGTACCTTTACGGTGTCGCCAATGTTGAAAGCCGGAACATCCTGCTTCAAGCTGGCATTGCTGATGGTTTTTAATGCGTCCATGATTTTCCTCCTGATTTTTCAGACATTCATAAACGGTGCCTGTTCGCAAGACGAATGCAGGCAGAACGGTCATATAAAAGTATCCGGAAATCGTTCCCGTCAGCGGACTGTCCGATTTAATGTCGTTTCTGGCATTAACCTCACCTGCCATCCGGAACAGACAGGCGGATTTCAAATGCTTTTCTATCATACCACACTTTTCTGAAAATTGCAAGTGTTTTTTCAAAAAAATTCAGTTTTTTCTTTTGTACAGAGCTGGAAACGGCAAATTTCCGGAAATTCCAGCGAAATTCCTGCAAATTGAGCGAATGCAGTCAGAATCAGCATGGGATTCACGCTCTCCGGCTGTCCCACGGACAGACACCATTCCCATTTCACTGCCTGCTCCGTGGCTTCTGCCAACGGACAATCGATCTGCGGCAGTAAGTCCACCGTCCGCACGCCTCGTTTTGATTTCTTCTCCACCAGTACTTCGGGCTGCTCCAAAAACTGTTGCCACTGTTCCAGCAAAACTTTCGGCTGCTCATTCGGCAGTGTCACCCGATAGCGGACATAGGCAAGCTCCCCCATCTTGTGCACAGGCTCATAAGCATTCAGCAACTCCAATCCCTCCGGCAAAACCAATTGCAATTGTGCTCTCGCAATCTCTGGCTCAACCGGCTCTGCAAATCGCACCTCTAAAATTTCCCCGATGCTCTCCATGCCAAGCGGCAGAGCCGCTGCAAACACTGCCTCCATATGCGGATGAAAGCCACCTGTATAATGCACCGGCAGACCAGAACGCCGGATGGCTCTTTGCACACAGCGAACCAAGTCCAGATGGGAAATATATTTTGCTCTACCGGTTTTTGCAAACCGAAAACGCAGTACTTCTTTCAAAAGCAATTCCTCCCCACTGCCTGATTGACACCGCAGCCAGCACAATGCTGCCGACAATTGGGTGTCGTCTTCGCCTGTTTTGCCCGTTCGTATTCCCGAATGAGAAATGACTTGCTGACCATATAATCCAGATGTTCCCACGGCAGAATCTCCGTATAGGAACGTTCCCGATTGGCATAGAATGCCGGATCCAGTCCACAGGCAGCAAAAGCCTTCTCCCAGTTTTCCCAGCAGAACCGATCGCTCCAACTGTCAAACCGGCTGCCGTTCTGCCATGCCTGCAAAATCACACGGCTCAAGCGACGGTCACCTCTTGCCAATACGGCTTCCAGCAAACTGATTTTCTGGTCATTCCAGCTCACCTTGATTCGTTTCCGGTGCTGCTTCGGAATGCTGGCAATCAGGTGTTTCTGCCGTTCCGCAATCTGCTCTGCGGTTGCCTGTGGCACAAACTCAAACGGCGTATGCGGTTTTGGTACGAAAGTAGAAACGCTGATAGAAATTTCCACGCCTTTTCCTTTCGGGCGGCTTTTCTGTGCAAAATACAGAGCAATGATTTTTTCTGCCAGAGCAGCAATTCCAGCAATGTCCTCCAAGGTTTCCGTTGGCAGTCCCATCATAAAATACAGCTTCACATGATAGTACCCCCCCGAAAAGGCGATTTCTGCTGCACGCAGAATTTCTTCCTCTGTGACATTTTTATTGATGACATCCCGCAGCCGCTGCGTACCTGCCTCCGGTGCAAACGTCAGACCGCTTTTTCGAATCCGTTTAATTTTTTCCAGAAATGCTTCGGAAAAGTTGTCCACTCGCAAGGATGGCAAACTCATCGTAATCCGCCGTTCTTCCGTGTAATGCAGCAGTTCGGTCAGAATGGCTTCCAGTTCGTGATGGTCACTGGTACTGAGAGAAGATAGAGAAAGTTCATCATACCCCGTCTGCCGACAGAGCTGTTCTGCCTGCTGGCAAACCACATCCGCAGCTTTCTCCCGAAACGGACGATAAAGAAAGCCTGCCTGACAGAAACGACAGCCTCGAATACAGCCTCGCAACACTTCTTCTACCGCACGGTCATGGACTGTCTCCGTAAACGGCACAATAAAAGAATCGGGATAATATACTTTGCTCATATCGGAAATAATTCGTTTCCGCACCGTTGCCGGAGCATTCCCGTGTGGCTGCACTGCCGCAACTGTACCATCCGCATGATACTGCACCTCATAAAAGGACGGCACATAGATGCCCTCTATTTTAGCAGCTTCCTGCAAAAACGTTTGCTTGTCCGCTCCCTGTCGTTTCATTTCTGCATACAATGTCATCAATTCCAGATTGACTTCTTCGCCTTCGCCCAGAATGAACAGGTCAAAAAAATCGGCAATCGGCTCTGGATTACAGACACATGGACCGCCTGCAAGGATGAGCGGAGACAGCGAATTGCTCCGCTCTGCTGCCAGCAGTGGAATACCAGCTAAATCCAACATATTCAAAATGTTCGTATATGCCATTTCATATTGCAGTGTAAAACCAATGATATCAAACTGCGAAACAGGTTCTAAACTCTCCAGCGTAAATAGCGGAATCTGATGCTGCCGCATCAGCTGTTCCATATCGGTATCTGGTGCGAATACTCGCTCACAGGCATAGTCCGGCTGGGCATTGGTCAAACTATAGAGAATTTTCATACCAAGGTGTGACATTCCAATTTCATACGTATCTGGAAAACAAAAGGCAAACCGTACAGAAACAGATGCAGGATCTTTTCGGATGCTGCCAATTTCTCCGCCAATATATTGTGCCGGCTTCTGTACCTGCAATAACAATGGTTCTAATTTCGATAATAAACTGATTTTGCTCACTCCTTTATTTTTATAATATATAGTCATTTGAATGCCCCAAATTCATGGAAGGCTGCATTCCACATATGCAATCCCCCTTCACATCACGGAAATCAATTTTCGGATTTCTTTTAGAAAACTTGTCCGAATCGTCCGGCAGATTCGCTACGCTGTCTGCCTGTGATCGCTGTCCGCCCTGTTCTGTACCTCAATTTGCAGTCTAACTACACTAAATTTCTGCATTTGGTAGCGTTTTGTTTTTTTAGATGGCGGACAGCGATATCTTGTTTCTCATCCATTGACCGATTTCAACTCGTTTGCTTTGCAAGGGTGGCAGCTGCCCCCCTTGCATCCCCCTCGCCAAGCTGAGCCAGCTTGACCACAGTCGCCTGTGGCATAGAATTTAAACCATCATTTAAAAATTGATTTCCGTGCCTTCACATTCTGATGAAACTATATTCAATCCCAAATCTCCATCAGAAAAAGAAATAACAGAAATCCGTAATATGTCACATTTGTAATGTGTTCTGCCATTCCATAAAAGACACCGGCTGCTGCCAGTAGTACACACACCACTGTCAACAGCCGTTCCCAACGTTCCGTCAGTAAGATTCGCAATGCGGCTCCCCCATCCAACTGCCGAAACGGCAGCAGATTCAAAAGTCCCGTTCCAAGCTGCATCCACATCATTATCCCACTGCCGAAGCAAAACCACAAACCAGCAGCTGCCAGCAGATTACAAACTGGTCCTGCGAGCAGCACCAGTAAATCCTGCCAAAGTGGATACAAACAACTCTCTGCCCGAATTTGAATGCCGACTCCATAGCAAGTCACCTGCCGGACAGACTGCCGCAATGCATACATCATCAGAAGATGTCCGCACTCATGCAACAGGCAGGCTCCAAACGATGCCTGCCACATCACTGCATCCTGACAGGCAAACAGCCACGCCAGTACGGCAAAAAAGGAAACAGAAAACCGAAATTGTACACCGCCAATCTGCACACAAAGCAAGTTAATGCACCCACCGTTCCAACTGTTCGAGCAGCTGCGTAAAAAATGGCTCTGCTGGTGCTTGCAGTTTCGTTTGATATTGTTCCAGTAAAGCGGTCTGAAAAGCTGGATGAATCCATTTCAAGGAAAAAACCGCTGCCGCCAACACGGCACTCAACAAAAACTGTGTAAAAATACAATCTCCGCCAGACGATTTCTTTTTCACTGAGGAAACCTCTGACGCAATTATAACAGGTTCTTTTTCTGTCTCAGATTCTACCGGAAACAGGGGCTGCTGTACTGGCTCTTCCATCTGTAATTCCTCCGTTACCCAAAGCAAGTATCTGCATATCCGATTGATATTATCCCAAATCCGCAGAGTTCATGCTTATATAAAGTGGAGAATATGGCTATATTACGAGCAGTTCCGACCTTTTAAAGCCTTAAAATTTCTTCACCCATTGGGTGAAATAAAAAAACAGCTTAAAAACTTATGAAATCAACGTAAAATAGAAATATTTTTGAGTCTGAAGCACTTTAATTTTTGCGGATTCAGGATTATTCTATAATAGGATATGCTTTCTTTGAAACAGATAGAACCTATCGCAATGGTGTACCGTCTGCTGCAACAAAAGAACCTTTGGAAATTGAATATAAATCACAAATCGTACCAATAAAGAACCATCCGCAGGTCAGAAAATAGAGAATACCGGTCACATATTTCCCGACATACAGCCGATGCAGACCACTCAGCCCAAAAAAGCCGAGAAAACACAGTAAGATAGCAAGTCCTTTCCGTTTTCCCAGTGATTTCACCTTCGATTGCAGATTGGATGAAATGACAACCTGCGGAATGTCAAATTCATATGTTTTCTGACCAAATTTTATTTTTATGTTGTCTTCCTCTGGTGGCTCCTCCGAAGGAGCCCCGCAATACGGACATTTGCTTTCCTGATATACAGCACCGCAATAGCGACATTCCATGCGTATTTCTTCCTCTTTTCTGTTATATTATTTACCGCTTGCAATATAAGGACGTAACACGGACGCCATCTGCGATACTGGCATAGATTGCAGCCAAATATGTCCCGGGCCCGTGACTTTGGTGTTAAATAATCCTTCTCCTCCAAACAGCACATTTCCAATGCCATTCACCTTTTCAATCTCAATGGAAACGGTTGCATCCATCGCTGCCAAATACCCGTTGTCCAGCAACATAGACTGCCCTGGCTGCAAGTCATACTCAACCACACTGCCGTCAATTTCTAAAAAGACCATGCCATTTCCCTGAAATTGCTGCATAATAAAACCTTCTCCGCCGAACAGTCCAGACCCAAATCGCTTCTGGAAGAACAACTTCATGTCAACACCCGACTCCATTGCCAAAAAAGCACGTTTCTGTGCGACAATGGTTCGGCTGGGCGAAACCGGAATCGCCAGAATCGCACCCGGAAAACTGGACGCAAACGCAATCATGCCTGCTTCACCTTGTGCCGTATACACATTTTGAAACATAGATTCTCCCGTAAGAGCACGAGAAAATGCCTTGCCGATTCCACCGCCGGCATTGGTCTGCATGACCATATTCGGAGACATCCAGCTCATTGCCCCTTTTTCTGTTTTCATGGATTCACCTTCCTGCAAATGGCAGATGACAACTGGCATGGATTCTCCTTTGATTTCATATTGCATAAAAAATAACACCCTTTCCCAATTGATTTTATCGTTTTGTGCAACTGTTATTTTATTGTACTATTTTTTCTGTAATTTGTCAAGAGAAGAAAAAACGGG
>JAEDGE010000182.1 GCA_016297675.1 Oscillospiraceae bacterium | reverse complement strand
GCGCCAGAGAAAGTCACCACGATTGATGATTTATTAGAGCGCAGACCGGGTGAAAATATGTTTTCTGGCAGAACACCTGCGGAACGTGCGGTGCTTAAAATGTCAGACGACTTTGTGGAACTGCGAGAGCAGATTACAAGACGTGAAGAGTTAATGTGTGCGCAGGCAATCTTTACTGGTCAAATTCCGGTTATTGGTGAGGGTGTAAACGAAGTAATTGACTTTTCTTTCACTAACAAAGAGAAAATCACAACAGCCGCTAAAAAGTGGACTGCTGACACTTCCGACCCTATTGCAGACTTGAAGCGCTGGCACGAAACAGTACAGCAGAAAGGCTTCTTGAACTGCGATATTTGCGTTATGGGTAAAGATGTTGCAAACGCATTTGTAAATCACCCTAAAGTAAAAGAATTGCTTGACGTTAAGAATTATGCACTTGCAGTAATTCAGCCAAAGCAGCTTCCAAACGGCGTGACATACATTGGCACAATTCACGAACTTGGTCTTGACATTTACAAATACAATGAATGGTATCTTGATGACTGGACCAACCCGGACGCACCAGAAGAAAAGCCGCTTGTTCCTGCTGACAGTTTAGCACTTTTAAGCACAAGCGCTACATACTCAATGTATTATGGAGCAATCACATTGATTGACAAAGCTACGGGCAACTTTACAACCGTTGAGGGCAAGTATGTTCCAGATACATGGGCAGAGCGTAAGCCAGCACGCAGATTTCTTTCTTTGTCTTCTGCGCCTTTATGCGTTCCGCATGACGTTGACAGCTGGTTTGTTGCAACACCTATCTAATGGACTTCAAAGCGCAGATTGCCAGTGACATGAAAGTGTTTCACAACTGCGGTGAAATGGCAACCATGACTGATATATGGTATCAAGGCAAGCAATACTACATACCCATAATCATTGACCATACGGCAGCCGACGAACGGCAGAAAGGAAGTGGCGACAATGCAGAGGGTTTATATCGTGCTTCTTGTCTGGTCTATATATCACAATATGACCTTGGTTTTGTTCCACGGAAAGACCGGGAAATTGAAATTGACGAAGCCGGGGCGGTAAATATGTACCGTATCACAAAAGCAGATTGTGAAGACGGGGAAATAATTCTGGAATTGGAGTTGATAGACGAATGATTGAAATAACGTCTGACGCAATAGAAAGAGTTGCAACCCTGCTGGCAGATGTTCCCAAAGGTGCGGAAAGGGTATTTGCCAACGCCATGAACCGTGGGTTATCACGGGTAAAAACACGGGCAATAGAGCAGGTAAAAACAGTATATGCAGTAAAAGAAAAACCGATACGAGAAGCAACAAAAATCAAGATAAACAAAGCTGGCACGGGGAACCTTGCAGGTTTTGTTTCTTTTTCCGGTGTCAAAATACCGTTGTACAAATTCAGTGTAACGCCTACAAAACCAGCAACCGGGAAGCAGGTACAAGCCGGGCTGATGAAAGGTGGCAGCAAAACTCCATACGAAGACGCTTTTATTGCTCAAATGCAAAACGGTCATATAGGAGTATTCGAGAGAACGGGAGAGCAGGGCATAAAAAGCAGAAAGTCAAAGTACAAGGAGAGCAGTCACACTGAAAAAATACGGGAAATATCCGGGCTTTCTGCTGCGCAAATGATAGGAAAAGCCAGCAATATTGAAATTCTGGAAAAAGAAGCGCAAGAGTTGGTCAATGAAAGAATTATCCATGAAATGAACAGAATTTTGAACGGATATGGAGGGTAAAGCATGACACCAGTTTTTCTGCTTGAAAACCTGCAAAGGTTTATTCAAGAAAAAACGGCTGACATTATATTGCCAGTGCGAACCAGAACGGGAAGCAATGAGCAGAAAGAGAGAGCCGCAAAAGTATATAAAATGGGACTGCCAGAAAAAGACGACGCCCAGCAGCAAGTCCCATATATCCTGCTTAAATTCTTGACGGGACTTGACGACAAGGCAGCAGGGGAACCAGAGGAAAGCAGCTGCAAAGTACGCATTATATTTGCGGTATATTCAGAGGACGGGCAAGACGGACCACTGGCACTGCTTAATCTGATTTTGAGGGTTAGAAGTGAATTGAAGAAAGCGGGAACCGTTGGTGGCGGTCAATTTGTTTTGGAACTGCCGCTGGAATATATCGTATATCAAGACACAACAGCCCCATATTACATGGGCGAAATAATGACAAATTGGAGTATACCAACCATTCAACGAGATTTGGGCGACATACTCTTAAACGCTTAACGAAACGGAGGTATAAAGCATGGCTACAAAGGCAACAGCAAGCGCCACAGCAGCAGACAGCACAGCTGAAAATGCGCAGGTGGTAGAAAATACCACTGCAACAGAAAAAGCCACAGAAACGGCAAATACAACGTCTGAAACAGTAAAGCTGATTTACATTGGACCGAACTTGCCAAAGGCAATGTTGCAGTGCAACAAGATTTTTGAGGGAACAAAAGAAGAGGTCAACAAGGAACTTGCGGGCATTCTTGAAAAATTCCCACTGGTTGAAAAAATGCTGGTTCCAATCAACGAACTTGCAGAGAAAAAAGACAAAGTAAGAACGGCGGGCAATATCTATAACAAGTATTATTCAGACTTGAAAGCTGCCGCCCTTGCATATCTGGATAAGGAGGTATAAGCAATGAGCAACGTATCACATGGAGTGAACGCAAACAAAACCGACAGTGGCGTTATCACACCAGCAAAGGTTGACACTGGATTGCACTTTGTTGTTGGAACCGCCCCGGTTCACATGGTAGACGGCAAGGTGAATGAAGTTATCATGGCTTCAAGCTACAAAGAAGCGGTGACAGCGCTTGGATATTCTGACAACTGGAAGCAGTACAGTTTGTGCGAAGAAATCTACACAGCATTTACACTGTTTAATGTTTCCCCGGTATTCTTTGTCAATGTGCTTGACCCTAAAAAGCACAAAAAAGCTGTTGCAAATGAAAAGCACACTGTTGTTGATAATCAGATTATTTTGCCACTTGAAGCAATCGCAAGTAGCGTAAAAATCGAGGGAAAAGAAGCTGGGACAGATTTTGAAGCGTTTTACAGTGACACAAATTGTGTCGTGGAGTTTTTGACAGAAGCCAGCGGGGAAATGCAGGTGAATTATGACGCAGTAGACCCAACGCAGGTGACAAAAGACGAAATTATTGGAGGTTACAGCGTTTCAACACACAAGACCACCGGGCTTGAATTGATTGACACTGTATTTCCACGTTTCACAAAGGTTCCAGACCTTATTTTGTGTCCGAATTGGTCACATGACCCAGAAGTTGCAGCCGTTATGTCTGCAAAGGCAGAGAATATCAATGGTCTTTTTGAAGCAATGGCAATTCTTGATGTAGAT
>JAEDGE010000031.1 GCA_016297675.1 Oscillospiraceae bacterium | reverse complement strand
GTCCGGCTGCAAATGGCAGGTTAATGGTTGGAAATTGCAGCGTTCTTCCCAACGCTGCCCCATGCTGTACGATTCCTTCCAATTGATAGGGGACACCTAATAAATCCGCAGCCTGCTCCACCTTTCCCGCAGATAACATCTGGCGGATGCGGCTGGAGGAAATCACATCTCCGCCCTGCCGGACTGCCTCTACCACTTCTACTGTAAAACCCATCTGTCTGCCGAACTGCTGCAAATCTGCTACGCCCCATGCAGCCTGTTTTCCAAACCGAAAATCCGTTCCGCAAAAGAGTTTTTTCGCTCTCATTTGCTCCTGCAAATAGACCTTACAAAACGTTTCGCCGTCCATACCTGCAATGTTGTCAAATGCCGGACTCACCACTTGCTGGATTCCATTTTCCTCCAACAAACGCTGCTTTGTGGCATCGGAATAGAGATACTGCAATGGTGTTCCCCGTTTAAGCCGAACGGAAGTTGTCTGCATGGTAAAAGCAGCTGGAATCAGCCCCTCTGCCTCACAGGCAACCGCTGCCGCTAAAACGGCACGGTGTCCAATATGCACCCCGTCAAATAAGCCCAGAGCGACCGCAGATGTTTGCTGCATGATTGTAACCCTCTTTTCGTTTGGAATTTCAGAATGGCTTTGTTTCACGTGAAACAAACAAATCAAAACCGTTTTCCGATTCGCAGTTCCTGCCGTTCCCAATCTGCTGCGGCAGTGCCAAGAAAGCCATTTTGCATACCGTAGACTGTATAAATGTCCTGTCCTTCCTGTAAATCCCGCAGCCGTGCCAGATTCAGCTTCACGCCGTTGCAGAACATCCGTTCCTGTGCCGCATTCAGATGCAGTTTCGGATAGGCAGAAAACAGCGAGTCCGTCGGCAGGAGCTTGTCTGCAATGCTGCCATCTGCCACGGCAGCGGCAACCTCTTCAAAGGTCAGACACTGTGCCAGCGAATAACCGCAGGCAGCCGTGCGAGTGAGTGCCGTCATCACGGCATCCCCGCCGAGCCGCTGCCCGATGTCTGAAAGCAGTGTACGGATATAGGTTCCCTTGCCGCAGGCAACGGTCAGTACGGCAGTCTGTTCTGCTTCGTCAAATGCCTCCAGTATCATATCATACACGGTCACCATACGGGACGGACGCTCTACCGTTTCGCCCTTTCTTGCCAGCTCATAGAGCCGTTTGCCATTGACAGAAACCGCCGAATACATCGGCGGCAGCTGTGTAATTTCTCCGATAAAATCCGGCAGAACTGCACGCAGCTGTGTTTCTGTGACATGCATATCCGGATACTGCTGTGTCAGATTGCCCCAGATATCTAAAGTATCCGTGGCTTTTCCAAACTGCACCGCTGCCCGATAGGTTTTATCCTGATTCGGCAGAATATCACAGGCTTTCGTGGCAGTGCCCACCAGCACCGGCAGCACACCGGTTGCCATTGGGTCAAGCGTACCCGTGTGTCCCAGCCGTTTCATATGCAGAATCCCACGCAGTTTTCCAATGACATCGAAGGACGTGAATTGCTGCGGTTTGTTCATACAGAGGATTCCATTCATTGTGCTGCAAGACTCCTCTCTACAGCGTCTGTCAGCTTTTGTATCACTTCTTCCGCTGTTCCTTCTATCAGACAGCCGGCAGCTTTGATATGTCCGCCGCCGCCAAACTGCTTACAGATTGCCGCAACATCCACACGGTCGGAAGAACGCATGGAAATTTTGAATACATTGGGTTCTCTCTCCTTGAGCGTGATACCCACTTCTGCTCCCTCCACCTGTAATGGGAAGTTTGCCAGTCCATCCAGTTCCGCCTGATCAATTTCATAGGTTTGCAAAAACGCCAATGTGATACAAATCACGATACACTTTCCATGAAAATAGGAACGCATTTGATTCGTCAGTTTTTGTTCCAGATGCAGTCTGCCCATGCTCTTCACTGCAAACATGGCACGGTTGATCTGTGCATAGCGGACATCCGGAAACTGTTCCATCAAATCGGCTGCTGCCCGTAACGTATTCGGTGTGACGTTGTCGAACTGAAAACAGCCGGTATCTGTGGCAATGCCAGTGTATAAACAGGCTGCAATGTGTTCTGTCATCACAACCGGAAGTTCTTTGGCAATGGCATACACAATTTCACAAGTAGCAGCTGCCTGCGGATACAGACAACATGCCGCAGCAAAGGTACGGTGTATCATATGGTGGTCAATGGCAAGCTGCACGTGGTCACCATAAACAGCATCCAAATCTCCCAGCAGTTTGCGGTCTGCTACATCTACAGAAATCACCGCAGCGATAGATTCGTCTACGGTATCGCTGTCATCGAGCAGAAAGGCATAGCGTGCCGGAATGGGGTCGCTGCACCGTACCACAGCGTGCTTTCCCATCAGGCGGAGCAAAGCAGCCAGTGCATAACCGCTGCCGATACAGTCGCCGTCTGGACTTTGGTGAATGAGAATAATCGCCTGTTCACACGTTTGCAGCCATGCAGCTGCTTCCGCAATTTTCATATGCTGCTCTCCTCATTGTCCTCTAAATGCAAATCATGCAGCTTCTGATTGATTTCCGCACTGTGTGCAATGGAATCATCTGCAATGAAATGCAGTGCCGGAGATTTCCGCAGCTTCAGCCGATGAAACAGCTCCCGCCGGAGAAAACCGGTCGCACTGACCAGTCCGGCACAGGAGGTTTTTGCCGTTTCCGTTCCCCGCAGACTGGAAACATACACCTTGCAATTGGATAGATCATTGGACAGTTCCACTCTGACAATCGTCAGAAGCGGATCAATGCGGGGGTCCTTCAGTTCCCGCAACAGTGCTGTCAGTTCCCGTAAAATATCTTCTTCTGTCCGACTGGTTTTATAACTTGCCATGCGTACTCCTTTCCGCTTTTCAGGATATTCGTATTCGTATCCGTTTCTGTTTTTCCTGCTGCAAATTATTCCCGATATTCTTCCATGATGAATGCCTCAAAGATGTCGCCTTCCTTGAAGTCCCGGAACTTCTCCAGCGTAATACCGCATTCGTAGCTCTCGTTGACTTCCTTCACGTCATCCTTGAACCGCTTCAGGCTGGACATCTTATCTTCTGCAATGACAATGCCATCCCGTACCACACGAATTTCACACTGTCTGGTCACCTTACCACTCAGTACATACGCACCAGCAACGGCACCCACACTCGAAATCTTATAAACCTGCCGGACTTCAATCCGTCCCATGACAACTTCCCGGAATTTCGGTGCCAGCATACCCTTCATTGCGGTTTCGACATCTTCAATGGCATCATAGATGACACGATAGGTGCGGATTTCCACTTTATCTCTGGCTGCAATTTCCTCAGCCACCGGATCTGGTCGAACATTAAAGCCGATGATAATGGCATTCGATGCACTTGCCAGCATGACATCGCCTTCCTTGATGCCGCCGACGCCGCCGTGGATGACTTTTACTCGCACTTCATCATTCTGAATCTTTTCAAGGGACTGCTTGACAGCTTCGACAGAACCCTGTACATCTGCCTTTACAATAATTGCCAGTTCTTTCATTTCGCCCTCTGCAATCTGACTAAACAGGTTATCCAGTGTTACCTTCTGGTACTCGTTGAACTTTGCCTGCTTTGCCTCATGCTTCCGCTGTTCCACCAATGTCTTTGCCAGTCGTTCATCTTCGACTGCATTAAAGGTATCACCAGCAGATGGCACTTCTGCCAAACCGGTAATCTCCACTGGTACAGACGGACCAGCTTCGTGTACAACAACACCCTTATCATTCGTCATGACACGCACTTTGCCGACCGTTGTCCCTGCCAGAATCACATCGCCGGTATGCAATGTACCATTCTGTACAAGCAGGGTCGCAACCGGACCTCTGCCCTTATCCAACCGGGCTTCTACAACGGTACCCTTGGCACGACGATTTGGATTTGCCTTCAGCTCCTGCATTTCTGCAACGAGCAGGACATTTTCGAGCAGTTCCTCAATACCCTGACCGGTCTTTGCAGAAACTGGTACACAGATGACATCGCCGCCCCAGTCTTCGCAGACCAGATCATACTTGGTCAGTTCTTCCTTGACCCGATCCGGATTTGCCCCTTCTTTATCCATCTTATTGATGGCAACAATCAGGGAGACACCGGCTGCCTTGGCGTGGTTGATAGACTCTACGGTCTGCGGCATGATGCCGTCATCTGCGGCAACGACCAGAATCGCAATATCTGTGATATTTGCCCCTCTTGCACGCATTGCCGTAAATGCTTCGTGTCCCGGTGTATCTAAGAACGTAATCTCCTTGCCGTTGCAGGTAACCTGATATGCACCGATATGCTGCGTGATACCGCCAGCTTCGCCGGCTGCAATATTGGCATGGCGAATATAGTCCAGAATGGAAGTTTTACCATGGTCAACGTGTCCCATAACCACGACAACCGGAGAACGCTCTTCCGTGTTATCGGATTCGTCTTCCTCTTCAATCAGACGCTCTTCAATCGTGACAATGACTTCCTTTTCGACCTTTGCTCCCAGTTCCTCTGCTACCAGAGAAGCGGTATCGAAATCAATTTCCTCATTGATGGATGCCATGACCCCAAGTCCCATCAACTTCTTGATGACTTCCGTTGCGGTCACTTTCAGACGGCTTGCCAGTTCGCTCACCACGATATTCTCCGGAATCCGCACTTTCAGCTGTTGCTTTCTTGCCTTTTCCAGTTCCAGCCGACGCAGACGATCCTGTTCCGTTTCCCGCTTATTGGAATATTTCTGCTTGTTCCGCTGTGCAGATTTCTGATTGATCTTTTGCTTCTTAGTGGAATAATTATCCTTGCTGTACTTGCCAGCCGGTGCAATCTGTTCATACCGCTGGTTGTACTTATCCAGATCCACATAAGAACCACGGGTATCCACTGTCCGGCGTTTCTCCGTTGTGGTTGTGGTATCGGAGGAAATTTCCACCTCTACATGCAGCCGTTCGCCACGCTTCTGTGCCTTTGGCTGCTGCTTCTGCTTTTTCTTATGGTCATGTTCCGGCATGTTGTTGGCTGCCGGTTTCGCAGCCGGCTGATTCTGTCCAGACGGTTGTGATTTTTTGTTCTGCACATTGCTGTTTGCCTGTGGCTGTACCGGCTTCTTCTGCTGGCTGTTCTGTGCAGATGACTGCGGCTTTTTGGACTGTGCGGCAGCATTTTGATGATTTGCAGACTGCTGCTGTTTCCGTTCCTGCGGCTTCTTCTTGCCCTGATTCTGCTGCTTGGCAGCTTTTTTCTCATTCCCTTTTTTCATAGATTGTTGTGCCACCTCTTCCCTCGTACTGTTCTTTGTTGCGAAATAGGCTGCAAAGTCTGCTACCTGCCGCTGTTGTGTCACATACTCCAACGCCAGATTGACCTCTTCCTCCGTCAGACCGCTGCTGCTCTTTTTTTCCTCACCGTTTCCGATTTCGGTATAAATTGCAATCAGTTCTGCCGGCGTAAGCTGCAATGTCTTTGCAACGTCGCTCAATTTCTGCTTTTTTGTCGTCATCGGCAACTCTCCTTTCCGCTGCTGTCCTGCCGTTTTGCAGCAGGACAAAATGGGTTCTGCACTGCCAGCGAATTCTGCACTGCCTGTCATCCGATCTGTTCTGTCAACAGCAATTCTTGTATTCGCTTGGCAAAGCCTTTTTCGCATATCGTTAAAATTCCAGCCCGCTGTCCAAACAGCAGCCGGACTTCTGTCATTTCCCAATCTGTCTGCACAACCGGAATCTGTTTCCGCTGTGCATAATACAGCACCTCTTTCCGGCTTTTCTCCGAGAGGTCTGCTGTCAGCAGCACACATGCTGCATAACCGCCTTCGATGGCATCCTTTGCACGGGCAAAGCCTGCCTCCAACTTGCCTGCCTTACGACAGATCGTCAGTAAGTTCCTGCACTTTTCTTGTAAGGGCATCTTCCATCTCCTTATAGGTCTCCGGCGGAAACATCTGTAAAAAAGAACGTTCTACCTTTCGGGTCTTTTTTGCTCTTTCCAGACAGGCTTTATTTTTACATAAATATGCTCCTCGCCCGGCGGTCTTTCCGGTTTCATCAATCAGAAACGACCCATCTGCTGTCCGGACAATCCGGATCAGTTCCCGCTTTGGTTTCCGTTCTCCACAGCCCATACAGACCCGCAGCACTTCTTTTTTCTTCTTCATGCTGGTTTATGCCTCCGTTGATTCCGGTGCAGCGGCTTCTTCGTCTGCTGCCGGAGCAGCGTCTAAATCTTCTGGAACTGGTGCAATGGCAGCTTCGATTGCCGCAGTGGTCTCTTCCTCTTCGAGCAGCAGCTCATCTTCTTCCTCGCCATCCTGCTGCTTCCAATTGTCTTCCCACGCTGCTGCATCACTTTCCTGCTGGGCATCCAGAGCCGCCTGTGCTTCTGCTGCCGCAGCCGCTGCTTCTTCCGCAGCTGCCTTCGCTGCCAGTTCTGCATTAGCGGCTTCCAGCTTTTCTGCAATCAGGGCTTCGTTTTCCGGTGTAGCCGCCTTGATGTCAATCTTATAACCAGTCAGCTTGGCTGCCAGTTTTGCATTCTGTCCCCGATTGCCGATGGCAAGGGACAACTGATTGGCAGGTACCAATACACCGCAGAGCCGTTCTTCCGGATTGATAATCGTAACTTGTTCCACCGCTGCCGGTGCAAGGGCTCTTGCAATGAATTCCTCCGGCTTTTCGCTGTATGGAATGATATCAATTTTTTCACCGCTCAGCGACTTGACAACGGCATCAATTCTGGCATGTTTCGGTCCAATGCAGGCACTGACCGGATCGACATTCGGGTCATTTGACCAAACTGCAATCTTCGTACGAGCACCGGCTTCTCTGGAAATTGCCTTGATTTCTACGACACCGTCATAGATTTCCGGCACTTCCAGTTCAAACATCCGCTTGACCAGTTCCTTGCGGACACGGGAAATCTTGATGATGGGCTTTTTCTGCTTGTTGGCAATATTGGTGACATAGACCATGATACTCTGTCCCTCTTTCAGTTCCTCGCCCGGAATCTGCTCATTGTGGAACAGATAAATTTCTGTCTTGTCATAGACCAGTGTAGCAGCACCGCCCTTTTCCACCTGCGTAACCGTACAGGTAATACAATCATTCTCCTTATCCTGGAATTTATCCAGAATCCGCTGCCGGTTGATGTCCCGCAGGTCGCCCTTGATGGACTGTTTTGCAGAGAGGGCAGCTGCCCGACCGAACCGGCTGATATCGAGCCGCTTCTGGATGTAATCGCCCACCTTTGCATTTGGCTCAATGGTGCGAGCCTCTGCAAGATTGATTTCATTTTCATCAATGGGATCATCATCAATGACCTCTTGCCGCAGGTACATTTCAAATTTCTTTGTCACCGGATCAATTTCCACTGTGATATTGTCTTCGCTGTCGGGATACGCCTTTCTTGCTGCTTTGAGCATGGCGGACTTGATTTTTTCAATCAGGGTAGCGGTGTCCAAACCATTTTCGCTGCCCAGCGTATCCAGTGCTTCAAAAAAAGCATTGTCCATTTTATGTGCCTCCATTTTTAAAATTCAAATGCTTCGTATCGTTTTACAAACGTGAGTGCCGTAAGGGGCAGGCTGACAGTACCGGTTTCGGTTTCCAGCGTCAGCATGTCATCTTTGCAGGATTGCAGTGTACCGATGAACTCCCGTTCCCCGTCGATGGGACGAATCGTACGGGCACGCACTTCGGTTCCCACGCCCTCGGCAAAATGCCAAGTACGGTTGAACTCTCGTTCCAGACCGGCAGAGCCGACTTCCAGAATATAATTCTGGGAAATGGGATCCTGTTCGTCCAGCAGTTTGTTGACTGGTTCTGTCATTTTTTCGCAGTCCTCAATGGTAATGCCGTTCTCGTGGTCAATGAAGATGCGGAGATACCAGTAAGCACCTTCTTTTTCAAACCGCACATCCCAAATCCGGAAACCGAACCCGTCTGCAATTGGTTTCACCGCATCGTAAATTCGTTGCTCGGTTGTACCAAACGCTTTCAGTTTCATATGATTGCTCCTTTCTGTTTGCAACGGAGGAGCTGCAAAAAGCCCCTAACATAAACGAAAGACCGGAAGGGGTTCCGGTCTTTGCTGCTGCGATATTCTTATTATAGCACATGGATTTCAAAAAATCAAGAGGATTTTCCCCTGTTTTTTTATTTTTGTTCAGGTTCTACATAAAATTTAATATCATAAAATAAAAATATACTTTAAACTATCATATTTTTACTCCTATATATTGCGGTAAAAACAAGGCTGTTACACCAATTTTATCTGGTGCAACAGCCTCACTACCTCTCGGGTTTACCAGTTTATCACAGAATGGCTATGGATATAGAACGCCTCTTGACTGGGCTGCCACTGTTTCTCCTTTGGCGGAAACAGTGCATCAAATTTCTCAACAGCATCACGATCCCTGCAAAGTGCTCCAACAGAGCTCTCATGAAATACCCATTTTTTCCCGGATAACACACCTGTTCTCAATTCCTTTACCAACAGTGCAGTTGGATAAATATTCCCCTCCAGGCACACATTGTACTTCTTACAGCTTTTAAAGCCACGAGCTACATAATTGTCTGGGTTCCCAAAAATCACAATTGTGTCATACCCCAACTCCAGAGCCTTCTGAAAAGAATGTTCCAAAAGTGCCTTGCCATAACCGCTTCGCTGATATTCAGGTAAGATACAAACCGGTCCAAAAGAGAGAATCTGTTTCTCCTCTCCGATTTCATCCGTCAGCTTACACTTGGTATACATGACATTGCCGATAAGCTTC
Organism: Oscillospiraceae bacterium; assembly: GCA_016297675.1. GTDB lineage: Bacteria > Bacillota > Clostridia > Oscillospirales > Ruminococcaceae > Ruminococcus_C. Next base: position 8,068 of record JAEDGE010000031.1, on the reverse strand, counting down.
CCCCCCACTTCCAGGACAAAGTCCAGTTCAGGGATAAAATCGGCATGGCTTCTCATAACATGCACATAGTAATGCTCATCGCATCCAGGAACACTCAAATTCCAAAATGCTTCCCGTGTGATTGTTTCCACAGTTCTGTAATCGCAAGGACGTTCCAAGCGAATGGTATAGTCATTTTTCTTCATTGTTTTTCCTCCTGAAAATTGTTGACTGACAATATTGGGAGGCTTGTCATGAGATTGAATTTATGCAAACCTCCCGGTCAGCATACAATCTCCTTTTCATTGTATTTTTTCAAAAAATATGCTCCTTAAAAATATTATTTTATTGAAAATGTATATTTATACATTTTTCTCATTTCTATTGTGTTGTAACGCCCAAATTTTTATACAGCTGCTTACTGTACCGACTTCACAAACATATCATAAATGCAGCGGATTGCCTGTTCAAAATCCTCCTCTGCTACGCCAACAATAATATTCAGCTCACTGGAGCCCTGGTCAATCATCTTGACATTGACTCTTGCATGTGCCAGTGCTGCAAAAATTCTGGCTGCAACGCCTCTCGTCCGGTACATACCATGTCCAACGACTGCCACCAGTGCAATGCCGTCTTCGATTTCCAAGGTATCCGGATTGACCCGCTTCCGCAGTTCCGTCATAATCTGTTCCCGCTTGCCTTCCAGCTGCGAGGTTTCCAGAATGACGGTCATCGCATCAATGCTGGACGGCATGTGTTCCATCGAAATATTGTGGTTTGCCAGTACATCCAGCACGTCCCGGCAGAAGCCTACTTCACTGTTCATCTTATCCTTGTGGATATTGATGATGCTAAAGTGTTTCTTGCCAGCGATGCCGGTAATGGTATAGGCACTGCATTCCTCTGCATGGCTCTCCGGCACAATCATCGTACCCGGTGCAGACGGATCATTGGTGTTGCGGATGTTAATCGGGATTCCCGCAGAACGTACCGGGAAAATCGCCTCTTCATGCAGAACCGATGCCCCCATATAGGACAGCTCCCGCAGTTCGGTATAGGTAATGGTACGAATTCCCACTGGATTGTCCACAATTCTCGGGTCAGCCACCAGAAAACCGGAAACATCAGTCCAGTTTTCATATAAATCTGCCCGCATTGCCCCTGCCACAATCGAACCAGTGACATCGCTGCCGCCTCTGGAGAATGTCCGCACATATCCATCTGCTCCGCAGCCGTAGAAGCCCGGAATGACAGCATATTCCAGTCCGGAAAGCCGTTCCCGCAAAGTCTGGTTGGTCTTCTCTCTGTTCAGTGTACCGTCTTCCTGAAAGAAAATGACTTCTGCCGCATCTACAAATGCAAATCCCAAATAAGCGGCAATCAGCTTGCCGTTGAGGTATTCGCCACGGCTTGCCGCATAATCACTGCCAAACCGCTTGCGGAAATTTTCTCCAATGGTAACAAACTCCGCATCCAGCAAATCTGCCGGCATCGAAAGTCCTTCCAGAATGCTGACATAGCGAGCCTTGATCGCAGCCAACTGTTCTGTGAAGGTTTCGCCCCGTTCTGCCAGTGCATAGCACTGATAGAGCATATCGGTGACTTTGGTGTCTTCCTTAAAGCGTTTGCCCGGTGCAGATGGTATCACATAGCGTCTGGTCTCTTCCGCCTTTATAATAGAAGCAGCCTTTTGAATTTGTCCGGCATCTGCCAGACTGCTGCCGCCGAATTTTACAACTTTCATCATGGTATTTTGATTTTATGGCAGACAATGCCGTAAAATCCACCCTCCTCATTTTTATAGTTTTGACAAAAAACGTGCAAAAAGAACGTCATATTCCAGTATATTCGATTTCCGGAAAAAAATCAACTGTAAAATCTCATGAATTTTTGTAAAAAAACATTGTTTATTTGTAGAATACGACTGTATTTGTGCCACGGACTTTTTTCAATTTTCCCTTTCAATAAGCTGCACAAAGCCAGTTTCGTGCTCTTATGACAATGAATCTAAGTGCCACATGCAAAGAAAAGATTGAAAATTCCCTGCGATTTCTCAAAATTGGGACTTGCATTTTGGAAAAAGATATGGTATAATAACAGAGATCATCAAAGACGGGAGGTTTGGTTATGGGCGTATTAGAAATCGTAATTGGTGCTGTGCTGCTGCTGATCGGCGTACTCACGATGATTGTCTGCATGATGCAGGAACAGAAGCCGCAGAACGCAACGGCTGCCCTGACAGGTGCAAGCAACGATTCCTTCTATGATAAGAACAGAGGTCGTACAAAGGAAGCAAGACTGCGGAAAATCACTACGATTTTAACCGTACTCTTTTTTGCCCTCATTCTTTTCATTGATATCGTAATGCCGTTGATTTTAAAATAACAGCGACGCCGTCCTGTCATTCGGTCAGACCACCGGATGACAGGTATTTTTTTACCTGCATGGACTGCAAAAAAACAGAAATGCTATGCTATATCACTGCATTCCTGCAATCAGCGTATTTGATAGTATAAATTGAAATATAAAAATATAGTCTATATAAAGGAGACGAATCAATATGGCAAAATCCCCTGCTGCACCGCCGAAGCGAGAGACAGCGGAAATTTTAGCAGCTTATATACAAAAATGTAAACTCTTTTTGGCAGATGCCGGCATTCACGGTTTAGAGGAAACCGTACTGGCGGCAAAATGCCGCACGAAAAAAAACGGCTCTGCCCTGTTTCAAACCGCACTGGAATCCCTGCGGAAAGAGGGACTGATTTATAAACAGCGTCGAAAATATTACTGGTGTGCTGCACTGCACTGTAAAACCGGCACCGTTGTCCGGCTCAGCCGTACCTTTGGATTTGTCCGACCTGACGACGCAGAAGAAACAGAAGACTGGTTCATTCCCGGAAAGTTTCTGCTCGGTGCTCTGCCACAGGACAGAGTGCTCATACGAAGTATTCCCTCCCGCAGCGGCAAACCGGAGGGCGAAGTACTGGATATTTTAGAACCGGCTCCGGCACGGCTGACTGGTATCATCATTCGAGAGGATGGTCATCTTGTCCTGCTGCCGGATACCATGAGCAAAACCCCCATCCGGCTGCTGCCAAACAAAGATCTCTCCTATCAGGAACAGGATAAAGTCTTAGCAGAGATTGTTTCTCGTGGAACTCGTCATGCAGAACACAAGGCAAGGGTGCTTTACTCGTTCGGCAGTGCAGACTCTGCTGCCGTCTGTGCCAAGGCTCTGCTGACACTCGAAAATATTTCCCCTGTTTTTCCGGCAGAAGCCGAAGCTGAGGCAGCGGCTCTTGCATCTGCTCCCATTCCGGCAGAAGCATACCAGAACCGCCTTGACCTGCGGGACACCTGTATTTTCACCATCGACAGTGCAGAATCCAAGGATTTGGACGATGCCGTTTCCATCGAACGCACGGAAACCGGCTATCGGCTGGGCGTTCACATTGCCGATGTTTCCCACTATGTCAAGCCACATTCTGCACTGGACAAAGAAGCACTGGCACGAGGTACCAGCCTGTATTATGCCGATCAGGTTGTACCCATGCTGCCGAAGGCACTTTCCAACGGCATTTGTTCCCTGAATCCACAGGAAGACCGTCTGACTTTTTCGGCTCTGATGGAACTGGATGAACAGGGTGTTCTGCGTTCCTATACTTTCCGCAAAACGGTAATTCGTTCCAGAGTCAAGGGCGTTTACAAGGAAATCAATGCTCTGCTGGATGGCACAGCGGAACCTGCCCTGCACGAAAAATATGCAGAAGTGATGGATATGCTGCCAATTCTGAACGAGCTTTGCGACAAACGGCTTGCCCTGCGAAAGCAGCGAGGTGCACCGGAAATCGAAACACCGGAGAGCAAAATTACCCTGAATGCACAGGGCATTTGTGTAGATGTGCAGCCTCGAACTCGTGGCAAGAGCGAATGTATCATTGAAGAAATGATGTTACTTGCGAATGAATCTGCTGCCCGTGTCGCAAAGGAACACGCCCTGCCGTTTGTCTATCGGGTACACGATGCTCCGTCTTCTGAAAAAATAGATGCCTTACAGGAAGGGTTATTGCGGATGGGAGCAGAAGTGCCGGTTATGACAACCGTACAGCCAAGAACGCTGGCTGAAATTCTGGAAAAGGCGAACGGCACGCCGGCTGCTCCGGTCATCCACGGAATGGTACTGCGGTCGATGGCAAAGGCAGCCTATGAAACCGAACCAGTCGGACATTTTGGTCTGGCACTCAAAGATTATGCCCACTTTACGTCTCCCATCCGGCGGTATCCGGATTTGGCAATTCATCGCATTTTATCGGAGTGGTGCAGTACAGGCAGTGCAGAAGCAGTACAAAAACGGTTCACGAAGTTTGCCGCAAAGGCAGCAGAACAGTCCAGCCAGCGGGAGCTGCTGACCATTCGCGTTTCCAGAGACTGCGAGGCGTGTTATTTTGCAGAATATATGCGGCAGCACCTTGGCGAAGAAATGACCGGACTGGTGACTGGTGTTACAGATTTTGGGATTTATGTCATGCTGCCGAACACGGTAGAAGGAATGATTTCCATTCGGGATATGGGAGAAGACAAGCTGTGGACAAATGATCACAATATCCGTTTGATACAGGAAAATGGCAGTGATGTTTATCAGCTTGGCGATACTGTGAAAGTCATTTGTACAAAGACCGATCTTTCCTCCGGCAATATTGATTTTCAGCTGGTGGAAGAATCTGAAGGAGCCGCATCATGTCTGTCGTGCTGATTACCGGTGGTTCTCGTGGGATTGGTGCTGCCATTGCAAAACAGTTTGCACAGCAGGGCAGCACCGTTTACATCACCTATTGTCAGTCACAGGCTGCCGCTGCTGCTTTACAGGAACAATATGGTGTACGCCCCATTGCTACAGACTTTCGGCAGCCAGACGCACCGGAAAAACTGGCAGAAACGGTTTTGCAGCAAGCCGGAACGGTAGATATTCTGGTCAACAATGCCGCCATTTCTGTTGTAAATTTGTTTCAGTGTGTTTCACCGGCAGAGCGAGCCGCATTGTATCAGGTGAATCTCTTTGGGACAACGGAGCTGACCCGTGCGATTCTGCCGGCAATGCTGCGGCAGCACAGCGGCTGTATTATCAATTTAGCATCCATCTGGGGCGAAACAGGGGCTTCCTGTGAAGTCGACTATTCTGTCACAAAGGGAGCCGTGATTGCCTTTACCAAGGCACTGGCGAAAGAGGTCGCACCGTCCGGCATTCGGGTGAATGCGGTTTCGCCGGGGGTGATTGATACAGAGATGAATGCCCATTTATCTGCGGAAGACCGCCAGAGTTTAGCAGAGGAAACGCCTTTACAGCGAATCGGCAAACCGGAAGAAATTGCAAATGCAGTCTGCTTTCTGGCATCGGAACAGGCATCCTTTATCACAGGGCAGATTTTAGCAGTGAACGGCGGATTTTTGATATAACGTAAATTCGATGAAAATGTATTCTTAGAGAAACCTTTTCCGAAGCGTCCGGCGAATTAAACAAATCTATGTTCATACAAGAAAGGACACGAAACCATGAAACCAATCACCATGACAGACCATGCCCTTGCAGTACGAAGAAACGCCTATGCCCCCTATTCTGGCTTTCAGGTCGGTGCAGCTCTGCAATGCACGGACGGCAGCATTTTTACCGGCTGCAACGTGGAAAACGCCTCTTATTCCATGACTATTTGTGCGGAACGTTCTGCTATCGTACAGGCAATTGCTGCCGGAAATCAGTCGTTCCGCTCCATTGCCATTGTTGGCGGAAAAACAGAAGAAGAAGCCAAAACAATCCCCTGTTCACCCTGCGGTGCCTGTTTGCAAGTACTGGCGGAATTTTGTGACGGTGACTTTCCCATTCTCTTGACGGATGGTGTGCATAAACTAAAAGAGTTTCTGCCAAATGCATTTCAGCTAACATAACGTGAGTTCGATGAAAGTGCATTTTCAAATTTCTTAGGGAAACCTTTTCCGAACCGTCCGGCAGATTCGCTACGCTGTCTGCCTGTGACCGCAGTTTGCCATTCGGCGGGTAAAACTGGTTCCTCGAACTCACATTGTTATGCAGCATTCTGCACAATTGCAATGTGCTGTTTTTGTTTATTTTTACATATTGACAAATTTCTATTTGTTGTGTATCATATATATAGAAGTTCTTCAATGTGAGGTGCCTGCATGGAATTAGACGCAAAAAGAATCGCTGTTATTTTTAAAGCATTCTGCGATGAAAATCGCATTAAAATTTTACAGCTTTTATCAGATGGCGAAAAATGTGCCTGCAAACTGTTGGAGGAAATGCAAATTACACAGCCTACGCTTTCTCATCATATGAAAATTCTCTGCGACAGCGGCATTGTGGAGGGACGAAAAGAAGGCAAATGGATGTACTACTCTATATCAAAAAAAGGAACAGCATATGCAAGAATGTGTTTTGATGCCTTAACGGCTTCAGAGCATACAAAAGAAACGCAGTCGTGTTGTGAAAAGTGATTCTTCACCTTTCGCACACGACTAAAATCCACGATTAAATATAGACTTATTTCTATATTTATATACATCAATTTTAAAGGAGGCTGTCCTTATGGAGGTACTGAAAACTGTCTGGAATTTCTTTCAGAATGAAGTGCTCGGCATGGCGTGGCTAAACAGGCTGATCAAAACGATCCTGCAAGCATTCGGTCTTGACACAAACGAAAAAATCGGAGGTAGTATCCAATTCTTTCTTTATGACATGATAAAAATTATGGTTCTGCTTGGATGTTTAATTTTTGTCATCTCATACATTCAGAGTTATTTTCCGCCCGAGCGTACAAAGAAAATCCTTGGACGATTTCATGGAATCGCTGCAAACTGCATAGCAGCACTGCTCGGAACCGTTACGCCCTTCTGTTCTTGTTCGTCTATACCGCTATTTATCGGATTTACAGGTGCAGGGTTACCGTTGGGCGTTACGTTTTCGTTCCTGATTTCCTCACCCATGGTTGATTTGGGTTCGCTTGTGCTACTGATGAGTATTTTCGGATGGAAAGTTGCCACTGTTTATGTGGTAGTAGGGCTTGTGATTGCTGTTGCAGGCGGTACACTGATCGAAAAACTGCATCTTGAAAATCAGGTGGAGGATTTTATCAGAAACGCAAAAGCAATGGATGTTCCACAGGAAGAATTACAGTGTAAAGATCGTGCAAAATACGCCATCGAACAAGTTTGGGGAACCGCCAAAAAAGTATTTCCTTATGTTCTGATTGGCGTTGGAATCGGTGCATTTATTCACAACTGGATACCCGAAGAATGCATTGTAAAAATTCTCGGTGACAATAATCCGTTCGGTGTGATTCTTGCAACGATTGCAGGTATTCCTATGTATGCGGATATTTTCGGCACAATTCCGATTGCAGAAGCGTTACTTGCAAAAGGTGCACTGCTTGGCGTTGTACTCGCTTTTATGATGGGCGTTACAACCCTATCACTGCCCTCCATCATTATGCTCAGAAAAGCGATAAAACCCAAACTGCTCGCTATTTTCGTCGGAATCTGTACCGCTGGCATTATTCTTGTTGGATATTTCTTTAATGCAATGCAGTCGATTTTAATTTAACTGGGAGGTATTCTTATGTCATTGTTTCATTTTGGAAAGAAAAAAGAAGAGAAGAAAAAAAGCTGTTGCTGTATCGAAAAAAATTGTACTTCTGCTCCGGTTACACCATCAACAAATGGAAAAATTACAAGCATTCAGGTTCTTGGTGCTGGCTGTAAATCCTGCCACGAACAGTATGAAAATACAAAGAAAGCAGTTCAGAAAATGGGAATTTCCGTAGAGGTGGAGTATATTACCAATATGGAACAGGTAATGGCTTACGGTGTAATGCGTATGCCTGCTATTGTTGTCAATGGACAAGTTGTTTCTATGGGCAAAGTGTTAAAAACCGCCGATGTCGAAAAGCTGCTTCATAAATTAGGTTTCTGATATACTATCGGCAACGAAAAAGGCTCTATTGCAAACAACGATGTTGTTTGCAATAGAGGGCAGTATATTTTCTGTATGTTCATAGACGTTCTGACAGAAGTGCCCGTT
>JAEDGE010000030.1 GCA_016297675.1 Oscillospiraceae bacterium | reverse complement strand
AAAATTTTTTCATGATAAAAACCTCCGTTTTTGATATTGCCCCCTCTTTTTTCTTATGTAACATGGATTCCTCTTACATAACTACAGATAACCAGCCAAATTGTCACAGCACTGAAGATTTTTTGAAAAAATATGCATGGCAAAAAATAAAAAAGCAGGAACGGCATATCCTGCACGCTCCTGCTGAAAAATATCCTATTTCTATTCGACCACCGTATACATCCCAGCGGCATCGTCTTTCAGTACATGTTCCAGCACCTGCTCTACTTTGACTTTCAGGGCTTTTTGTCCCATGTTAATTTCAATGACATCTCCCACTTTTACATCATAAGACGCACGGGCAACTTTTCCATTGACCAATACCTTTTCTGCATCACATGCTTCATTGGCAACTGTTCGCCGCTTAATCAAACGGGACACCTTCAAATATTTATCCAGCCGCATCCTTAGTCCTCCTTTGCCTGCTGCCAGTAAGTTTCCAATTCCTCTAATGAACAGTCTTTCATATCCTTCTGGGCTGCCTGAGCCGCTTGTTCTACTTTTGCAAACCGGCGAATGAATTTTTCAGTTGCTGCGGTCAGCACTTCTTCCGCATCCACACCCAGTGCTCTTGCCACATTTGTACAGCTGAACAGCAAATCTCCCAACTCTTCTGCGGCAGCTTCCTTGTTATTCGCTGAAACAGCCTCCTGCAATTCTGTCACTTCCGATTGCAGCTTCGCAAAGCTATCCGCTACACCAGTAAAGTCAAATCCGGACTTTGCAGCACGTTTTCCGACCTTCTGTGCCCGCATCAATGCTGGCAGAGAAACAGCAACACTCTCCAGTGTTTCTGTATAGGTCGTCTGTCCTTTTGTCTGCTGTTTAATCTGTTCCCAGTTGTTCAGAACCTCTCCCGTATCAGAAACCTGCACATTGCTGAACACATGCGGATGCCGGATAATCAACTTTCTGCAAACCTCGTCACAGACATCCTCAAAGGTAAAGTTGCCCTGCTCCCGTTCCATTTGTATATGGAATACCACCTGCATCAACACATCGCCGAGTTCCTCCCGCATTAAGGCGGTATCCTGCTTGTCAATTGCTTCAATGACCTCGTATACCTCTTCGATAAAGTTCATGCGGACAGATGCATGTGTCTGCTCCTTATCCCACGGACAGCCGTCCGGCTGCCGTAACAGACGAATCACTTCAATCAGGTCGTTGATATCGTATTTTTCTTTCTGCGGATACGTTACCATTTTCTATTCCTCCGTTTCTATTGTCTGCTGCGGTGCAGAAATGGCATAGCACTTTGCATCCCATAACTGGTGAGAACCAAACTTTCCTTCTATTTTTGCATAGCCAGTCATACGCATTCCGCATTTTTCCATTACCCGTCCAGATGCTGGATTTTCTACATGATGCCGTGCAGAAATTTTGGAATAACCGCAGGAAAACAGATAGGTTATCACCGCCTGCAAGACCTCTGTCATACAACCTTTTCCCCATTCTGCATGGGAAAGCACATAACCCATTTCCGGTGTGTGTCCATCTGCTCCAAAACCAACTACATCAATACATCCAATCGGTTCTCCTGCTTCCTTTTTCGTAATCGCCCAGCGGTATGGGAAGCCCGCTTCTGCTTCCTGCAAATAACGTTGCAACAGTGCCTCTGTAGTCGCCAAACTTTCATGGGGAACCCATCTGCAATATCTTGCCACCCGTTCATCACAGCACCAATTCCGATACATTGCTGGTGCATCTTCTGCTCGAAATGGTCTTAACAAAAAGCGTTCTGTACAAAGCACTCCCATTCCGATTTCCTCCTTTCCCGTCATCTGAACAGAACAGGACAGAACGTCTGCCGTACTGTCCTGTTGATTCCCATTATGATTTTTCCAGCACGATTTTTTCTCTTACCGTGCATCCACAAAGCCAACCTTATGGTAAACCTTGCTGACAATTCTCTGCGAATACGCCAGTGCCTTTGCAGCTCCATCTGTATAACACGTTTTCAGATATGCCTTGTCTGCAAACAATCTCTTAAATTCATCCTGAATCGGCTGCAAATGGTCTGCCACGGTTTCGCCAACTGCCAGCTTGAAATCTCCATAACCCTTGCCGTCAAATTCCCGTTCAATGGTAGCATAATCCTTGCCTGTCAGGCTGGAGTAAATCGTCATCAGGTTATTGATGCCGTCCTTCCCATCTGCATAGCGTACTACGGTATCGCTATCGGTTACAGCACGCTTAAACTTCCGGATAATGGTATCTCTATCGTCCAGAATCAAAATGCAGGCATTCGGATTGTCATCGGACTTGGACATTTTCTTGGTCGGATCCTGCAAGGACATGACCTTTGCACCAACCGGCGGAATATACGGCTCCGGCAGCGTGAAGAATTCGCCATACCGCTGATTAAACCGCTGTGCAATATTCCGTGCGAGTTCGAGATGCTGCTTCTGATCCACGCCGACCGGCACCAGATCTGCATTATAGGCAAGAATATCGGCTGCCATCAGCACTGGATACGTAAACAGACCGGAATTGACATCGTCCGCATGTTTTGCACTCTTATCCTTGAACTGCGTCATACGGGACAGTTCTCCAAATTGGGTATTACAGCCCAGCACCCAGCTCAGTTCTGCATGCGTTTTCACATGGCTCTGAATGAACAAAATCGACTTTTCCAAATCAATGCCACACGCCAACAGCAGTGCATATGCCTGCAAGGTATTCTGCCGCAGCTTTGCCGGATCCTGCCGGACGGTGATGGCATGCATATCTACAACGCTGTAAACGCAGCGGTATTCATCCTGTAATGGTCCCCAGTTGCGAATGGCTCCAATATAGTTTCCCAGTGTAAACGTACCAGTCGGCTGAATGCCACTGAAAATCAGTTTCTTTTGTACACCTTCCATTTTTCTTTTTCTCCCTTTTCCTCAAGTTGCAGATTGCCTTATTTGCCAGCCTGTGAACGATCCTTCACCTGTGCATTCCGCAGAGCCCCCATTACCTGCTGGTACAGATAGAAGAAGGTCTGCATCTCCTTGGATTCCTTCGGCAGGTTTGCAAGAAGCAAATCCTTCTTGTAAATGCCATTTTTCGTAATCAGATAAATAAAATGGTGCTGTGCATTCGGCAAATCCGTTGCCTTTGTCTTAGTTGCTTCTTCCAGAATTCTTGATGCATTTGCAACCGCAATCCGTGACGGCTGTGCAACGGTCTGATACCGCTGTGCTGCTCCAATATACTCCGAACCATTGTTGAAATACAGGTTTGCTGCCCCGTTGATGTACATCACCAGTGTGCAAAGCAGCGTCGGGCTCATCGGCATATCCACAACAACCCCATAGATCGTATCATTGTTCTGTACCAGTTTTCCGAAAATCTTCGGTGGAAAATGCAGTGCCGTGCCTCTTGTTACAATGTATTTTTCTGTGACCATATAGCGGTCGAGCGGTGAGTGATTTCCTGTTGCCATTGTTCAAAATTCCTTTCTAAAATACGTCTAATATACGTTATTTTTTTAATTTTTATGAGAACATTTCCTTTGTCATCCGACCAAGAATCGTAATACCGGTGACAATTTGTTCGTCCGTTGGTGTGGAGAAATTCAGACGGAAAGAAGTCGTCGGTTCTGCTTCATCAACCAGGAATGCATTTCCCGGTACCACTGCAATCTTATACTCTTCCACAGCTTTCTTACAGAATGCCAGCATATCGCAGTCAGACGGCAAGGTACACCAAATAAACAAACCGCCTTCCGGTTTTTTCCATGCTACCTGCTTCGAGAAGCAAGCTTCCATCGTGTCTGCCATCAAAGTGCATTTATGCCGATAGACGTTCCGCAGCCCTTCTAAATGTTCCTGCATATCCACATGCTTCAGGAACTCTGAACAGATGACCTGTGCCCAGATATTTGTATGTACATCAGAAACCTGCTTGCAGACGATCACCTTCTGTACCAATTCCTTCGGTGCACTCAGGTAACCAACTCGGAAACCAGGTGCCAGAATTTTGGAAAAGGTACCAGAGTACAAAACTCTGCCCTCTGTATCCATGCTCTTGATGCTGGGCAAGGATTCTCCTGCAATCCGCAGTTCTCCATAAGGATCATCCTCCAGAATCGCCACATTATACTGACACGCCAGTGCATACAACCCCTTCCGCTTTTCCAGTGACATCACCCGTCCAGTCGGATTCTGAAAATTCGGAATCACATAGATCAACTTACAGTTGGGTTCTGTTTGCAGCGTGTGTTCCAGTGCTGCCAAATCCATCCCATCCTCTTCCAATGGAACCGATGCCAGATTGACACCATAGGAACGGAATGCATTCAAGGAACCGATAAAGCTGGGGGATTCACAAATCAACGTATCACCGGCATTCAGCAATACTTTACAGGAAAGTTCATTTGCCTGCTGGGCACCGGAGGTGATAATTAAATCATCCGATTCTGGGGAAAAGCAATGTTTTTCCGTCATCCACTGCTTCAGCTGTTCCCGCAGTTCCGGATAGCCTTCTGTAATGCTGTACTGCATGGCAAGCACCGGATTTTCCCGCAGAAGTCTGGCAGAAATCTCTGCAACCAGTTCCGTTGGAAAGGCTTCCGGTGCCGGATTTCCGGCAGCGAAGGAAATCACATCCGGCATACTGGTAAATTTTAAAATTTCCCGAATCACAGAAGGCTGTAGTTTTACTACATCATCTGAGAATTGAAATTGCATAGAAAGTCATCCTTTCTCCTGAAAAAAATCAACCGCAGTTCACTGCACAGAGCGTGCAATTTCTGCTGTTTTATTATTATAGCACATATTTTCCGATTCTGCAACATAATTTTTAAGCAGACTCACAAATTTTATCAAATGGGAAAAAATCCTTTTGCAAATTCCAAAACGCATTCCATAGAAATGGGAAGCCAAAAGAACACACACGTCATTTTTATGATATACTGTCCTCTATTGCAAACAACACCGTTGTTTGCAGTGCCGCTAAAAGCGGCTGCAAAGCCATCGGCTTTGCGAGGACAGTATGAACGGCGGCTCTTGGTGGCAAAGCCACCACCGGCAATGCATTGCCGGTATTGCAAAATTGTAGATTTTGCAATAGAGCCTAGTATAAAAGGAGCATATTTTGAAAACACAGAATTTTTTAAAAGGCTCGGTGATTCTGCTCCTCTCTGCCATTGTCACAAAAGGGCTGGGAGCACTCTTTAAAATTCCCCTTACCTATCAGCTCGGCGGCGTTGGCATGGGCTATTTCGGCTGTGCCTATGGGCTGTTTTTGCCGGTCTATGCCCTCTCGATTACGGGACTTTCCACTGCCGTTGCCTCTCTCGTTGCAAAAGAACACGGGGCATGCCGATATCACAATGTCCGGAAAATCCGCCGCACGGCACGGCTGGTCTTTTTCTGCATCGGACTGCTGCTGAGCATTGGCATTTGGCTGTTGGCAGAACCTTTCGCCTGCCATACTGCTTCTGATCCACTGGCAGTTTATGCCGTTCAGATGATGGCACCAGCAGCTTTTTTCGGCTGTCTGACGGCAGTAGAACGGGGCTATTACGAAGGACTTTGCAATATGTACCCCACAGCCGTTTCACAGGCAGTAGAATCCATTGCAAAAGTGGTCTGCGGTCTGCTGCTGAGCCATTATGTCTTTACCCATGCATCCCAAGTGCTCGCCTTTTTTCCGGCAGGCACGCCGATTTTACCGATTGCCGCAGCCGCAGCTGTACTGGGTGTCACACTCTCCACACTCTGCGGCGGACTTTATTTTTTGATTCGCAATCTCTTCGGGGACGGGCTGCCAAAAAGCAGCAAGCAAGCCGTTCCGCTCCGCACAGGGAAACTCATTCGGGAACTGTTTCGGGTTATGCTGCCGGTGGCACTGGGTTCCTTTGTCACCAATCTGACTTCGCTGATTGACCTGTGCACGATGATGCATTATTTTGATAGACTGCAACAGACAAAATTGAATGCTCTGCTGCAAAAATTCGGGGACATTGCAGCAGATACGGATTTCCCGGCTCTGGTCTACGGTGCATTTTCCGGCATGGCTTTGACGGTTTTCAACTTAGTACCATCTGTTACAAATATGTTTGGAAAGTCGGTGCTGCCCTGTGCGGCACAGGCATGGGCAAAACAACAAACAAATGCAGTCGTAAAACAACTGCAATCCGTTTTATTTATCACAACGCTGCTGGCTCTGCCGTCTGCTGGCGGACTATTCCTTTTGGCAGAACCTGTGATGCAACTGCTCTATAACGGACAGGAAACTGCCTGTGCAATTGCAGCAGAATCGTTGCGGGCATTGCTGCCGGGGATGTTCTTCCTTTGTCTGACCATGCCGCTGTTCAGTATTTTGCAAGGCATTGGGCGAGCAGATTTACCAGTAAAATATATGTTGCCATGCGTGGCAGTCAAATTGATTGGGAATGTAATTTTCCTGCAAATTCCATCCTGTTCTCTGATCGGTGCCGGTATGGCAACCAGTCTTTGCTACGCTTTATTATTTGGTATGACATTGCATGGGCTGCAACGCATTTTAGGGCAGCCGCTCCACTGGTTGAAACCGCTGCTTCCGCTGGGCTATGCCTCTGCTATGAGTCTGGTGACTGCCTGCCTTTGCCGGAATCTGACGCAAACGCTTCCGCTTCCCGTCATGCTGCTGAGCAGTGTCGGCGGTGCAGTGCTGATGTATGGGATTGTGCTGCTGCTGTTGGAAAAAACGGCAAACCGATTGAAAGAGGGGCTTTGCTTTCGGGTTTACTAAATAAAATCATGTTCAAATTTACTGTTCAAATTCATTTTTGAACAACGCAACCGCAACAGTTGACATTGCCAACCGGATATTGTATAATAATATTATGTATGCTGCAACGCTGCTGCACAACAGCGGCTCGCTTGGCAGGAAATTTTAATCACAAAGGAACGTGGAATCGTTATGAAATTAGGTATGGTCGGACTTCCCAATGTCGGGAAAAGTACGTTATTCAATGCACTCACCAATGCTGGTGCGGAATCGGCAAATTATCCGTTTTGCACCATTGAAAAAAATGTCGGCATTGTTTCTGTACCAGACAGCCGTCTGGATGCTCTCGCAAAAATCTATGAACCGGATAAATTCACACCGGCAACGCTGGAGTTTGTAGACATTGCCGGACTCGTAAAGGGTGCCTCCAAAGGCGAAGGACTTGGAAACAAATTCCTCGGGGATATCCGGGAAGTGGATGCCATTGTGCATGTTGTCCGCTGCTTTGAAGATGTCAATATCGTACATGTAGACGGCAGCATCAATCCGGCAAGAGATATCGAAACCATCAATCTGGAATTGATTTTTGCCGATTTGGATATGCTGACTCGCCGGATTGATCGGGTGAAAAAGGCTCTCAAGGGCGACAAAAAATTACAGAGCCAATTGGACTTTTTGGAACAACTGAAAGCACACCTCGAAGAAGGCAAGTCTGCCAGAGCCTACGAGATGACAGAGGAAGAACAGGAATGGCTGAAAGAAACACCGCTGCTCTCTGCAAAGCCGGTCATCTATGCTGCCAATCTCTGTGAAAAGGACTTTTCCGGAGATTTGGCTGCCCATCCGCATTATCAAACGGTCTGCAAAATTGCAGCAGAGGAACACGCTGCGGTGTTGCCAATCTGTGCAAAAATCGAAGCAGAAATCTCCGACTTGGAGGACGAGGAAAAAGAATTGTTCCTGTCGGAAATGGGACTGGAGGAATCCGGTTTGAACCGAATCATTCGGGAGGGATACAGTCTGCTCGGACTGATTTCCTATCTGACCGCCGGAAAGCCGGAAGTGCGTGCGTGGACCATCCGCAAGGGAACCAAAGCACCGCAGGCAGCCGGAAAAATTCATACAGACTTTGAAAAAGGGTTTATCCGTGCAGAGGTCGTTTCTTTTGAAGACTTCATGGCTTGCGGCGGCTCGATGGCAACCGCAAAGGAAAAAGGCGTTGTCCGGCTGGAGGGCAAGGACTATGTGATGCAGGACGGCGATATTGTTCTGTTCCGCTTTAATGTATAATAATCTCTATCAATCATTGGCAAAACGGCTTGCAGTACACCCCCTGCAAGCCGTTTTAAGTTAACGTGAATTTGATAAAAATGCATTAACCGTCCGGCAGAATCGCTTCGCTGTCTGCCTGTGTCTGCTGTCCGGCGGGTAAAACTGGTTCCTTAAACGCACATTAGTTTGGATTTATCGCACTGGAAAAGAAGTCGGCACAGCCGGTGTATGTCCCTGCTCCATTGCAATATTTTGAAATTCATGCAGAAATCGCAGGTAAATTTCCTTCGATAGACTCTCCTTCAAGTACACAAACTGAAACTTTCCCCAAAGAAAGAAATCATCCATATGCAATCGCTGCAAACGACGACTTTGTACATCCTGCTGCACGGTAGACTCAAATAAGATAGATACCCCCACCTTTTGTGCCAACATCTCCCGTACCATCGTCATGCTGTTGACCTCAATCACTTTATGAAAATCATTCAGGGCAATGCTGCGGGCATTCAGCCAGTGCATAATGATCTCCCGTAAGCCGGAATTTTCCGGCGGAATCAATAGCGTTTCCTTTAAAATAGAAGTGACTGGCTTTCCATACAGATTCGCAGCGGTATCCGGATCGGATACCAATATCAGCTGCTCCTGATGATAAATATGCCGTTCAAAGATGGAAGCATTCAGGAAAAAATCTTCAGAAAATACCACGTCCAGCGTTCCATTTGCCAGATATTCCCGGAGTTGCTTCATATCCTCTATCACAAATTGAAAATGCGTGGATGGATGCTGCTGTACATAAACGGCAATATTTTTCGGCACGAACGACTCACAAACAGAAGGCGTCATGCCAATCCGCAAGTGGGTTCCCTTTCGCATTTGTTCTATATGTGTTTCAATTTCCTTTTCGTTGGTCAGAATATTGATTTCTTTTTGGTAAAGGTACTTGCCTTCCTCGGTGAGTTCTAAATTTCTGCCCTCGTGCTGAAACAGCCGGCAATTATAATACCGCTCCAATGCCTTGATATGCTGTGTAACGGACGGTTGTGAAATGTGCAGAATCTGGGCAGTCTTGGTATAGCTTCTTGTCTCACATAAGGATAGAAACGTATGGATTCGATAATCCAGCATTCCGCATACTCCTTTCTTTTCGTATCATTCCCAAGAATGGTACAAAAAGGATTTGCCCACTGTCTGCCATTCAAATCTCCTGTTCTACCCATTCTGACCGCTGTGGACGGCACATCAATGCATAAACCGCATCCTTGGGATCTCCGCCATGAAACAGCACCTGATAAAGCTGCTCTGTAATCGGCATGGAAACGCCAAGTTTCTGTGCCAGTTCATATGCCACCTCACAGCAATAATAGCCTTCCACCGTCCCCACTAATTGCACGGCTTCTTCCGGAGAAACGCCTTCCCCAATGAGAATGCCAGCTCTGCGGTTGCGGCTGTGCATACTACAACAAGTGACAATCAAATCGCCCATACCGGACAATCCTGCAAAGGTCTCCCGTTTACCGCCCATTGCCACACCAAGCTTTGTAATTTCGTGCATTCCTCGTGTCATCAGAGCCGCTTTCGTATTATCTCCGCAGCCCAGTCCATCACAAATACCAGCACTCAGGGCAATGATATTTTTCAGAGCACCGCCGATTTCACAGCCAATGATGTCTGCACTGCGATATAGCCGCAGCGTTTCACTGCCCATTGTTTCCTGTACATATTTTGCCGCTTGTTCCTCTGTCGAGGCTGCAACAATCGTGGTTGGCACGTTGCGTGCCACTTCTTCCGCATGAGATGGCCCTGTGATCGTGACAATCGGCAAATGCGGCAGTTCTTCCTGTAAAATCTGGCTCATCGTATGATTGGTGCCTGCCTCTAAGCCCTTTCCAGTATTCACCACCACCATCGGTGCATGGAGATAAGGAGCCGCTAACTTTGCAGTGGCTCGCAGAAAAGAAGACGGAAGCCCAAAAATCACAAGATTTGCATCTGCAATGGCAGTTTCCAAGTCGGCAACCAGTGAAATTTCCTGCGGAATCGGCACATCCGGCAGCTTCTGTTTATGCTCGCCATCCCGCCGAATGGCTTCCAGTTCTTCCGGAAACTTCGACCAAACCTTTACCGCATGTCCGCTGCGATAAGCGGACAACGCCAGACTCAATCCGAATCCACCTGAACCCAAAATCGTGATATGTTCCATAGACTGTCTCCCTTCCATTATGCTTTTTTCTGTTTTTGTTCTGAAGAACGATGAAATGAAAAACGATTTTCTGTTCCGCTCCGCAGCCGCTCAATATTGGAACGGTGCATGAAAATCACCCAGCCTGCCATCAAAGCAGCCATACCAGTATTCACCAGCTGGTACCAGAGCGGCAACGGTTCTGCCCGAAAATGCTGCATCAGAAATGTCACAACTGGACAGCAGGCTGAAGCAATGATAGAACCAAGCGAAACATACTTCGTCAAAATTAACACGATGATAAAAATGCCGATTAAGATACAGAACACACGCCAGTCAATGACCAAAAAAACCGACACACCCACCAGTACGCCCTTTCCGCCTTTGAAGCCATAATAGAGGGGAAAGACGTGTCCTAAAATGGCAAAAATGCCGGCGATATACCCCACAAGCTGCAAATCCATCGCTGGCGTAAATCCCACTTGCAACAGATGAAAGAGTCCCTTACTCAGCAGTACCGCAACAATGCCCTTTCCCAAGTCCCCGATCAGAGTCAAGGCTGCACAGCCTTTCCCAAAACAGCGAAGCGTATTGGTCAAACCAGCGTTGTGACTGCCATAGTCCCGAATGTCTTTCTTTTGAATCAATTTTCCTACAATAATTGCAGAATTGCAGCTGCCCAGCAGATAAGAGAGGAGAGCTGTCAAGAGAATTGCAACAATAAGCATCACGCTGTCCATCCTTCCTGTGTTTAGGATTGGTCATCCCGATTGCGTTCCCGCACAATAAACCGTACCGGCGTACCGGTCAGTCCAAAGGCTGCCCGAATCTGATTTTCCAGATACCGTTGATAGGAGAAGTGGAACAGGTCTGCACGATTCACGAATACCACGAATGTAGGGGGATTGGTAGAGGGCTGCGTCATATAGTAAATCTTCAGACGACGCCCCTTATCCGATGGCGGCTGTACTCTGGTCGTTGCATATGCCAGAATGTCATTCAACGTACCCGTTGTCACACGCATGGAGTTCTGGGAATATACATCCTTCACCATGCCAAACAGCTTGGAAACTCGCTGCCCTGTCTTCGCAGACAGAAACAGGAACGGCACATAAGACATAAAGCTGAAGTGTCCCCGCAGTTCTTCCTCATAATTCTGCATGGTCTTATCATCTTTTTCGACCAAATCCCATTTGTTTACGATGACAATGGATGCCTTGCCCTGTTCGTGAGCGTAGCCTGCCACCTTGGAATCCTGTTCTGTAAAGCCTTCTACCGCATCAATCACAATCAGGCAAACATCTGCCCGATCCACTGCCATATACGCACGCAGCACACTGTACTGCTCAATTTTCTCCGTTACCTTGGACTTCTTTCGGATACCGGCGGTATCAATCAGAATAAACTTTCCCTCTTCATTTTCGACCGTTGTATCCGTAGCATCTCGTGTCGTACCGGCAACATTGGAGACAATCACACGCTCTTCTCCGGCAATGCGGTTCACAAGAGAAGACTTGCCCACATTCGGTTTTCCGATAATTGCCACACGGATGGCATCATCCTGTTCCTCTAATGCCGCTTCATCCGGCAGGGCATCATAAACGGCGTCCAGCATATCACCGCTGCCGTGTCCATGTTCTGCGGAAACCGGAAACGGGTCACCCAGTCCCAGATTATAAAATTCGTACAATTCCATCGGCGGTTCTCCGATTTTATCGCACTTATTCACGGCTAAAATAATCGGTTTCCCACTCTTTTGCAGCATACTGGCAACTGCACTGTCATCCGCTGTCACGCCGCAACGAACATCGGTAACCAGTATAATCACATCTGCCTGTTCAATGGCAAGCTGTGCCTGCTGCCGCATCTGCTTTAAAATCACATCTTCGGTGGTTGGCTCAATGCCACCGGTATCCACCAGCATAAAGGCACGGTCCCGCCACTCACATTTTGCATAAATTCGGTCACGCGTCACGCCGGGGGTATTTTCTACAATGGAAAGCCGCTTCCCAATCAGCTTATTAAACAAGGTAGACTTTCCGACATTTGGTCTGCCTACGACCGCTACAATCGGCAATGCCATTGGCATCCACTCCTTTCTATCCTTCGGTGTTCTCTGAAATTGTTCCCCAATCAGACAAAAAATACAGGATGGAAAAAAGGGAGAGGCGAACCATTCCGCCTCTCCCCCTCAACGTAGGTTGCTTATTCAGCGTCCATCTTCAATACAGCAACACCCTTATAATATCCGCAAGCCTTGCAGACCTTATGCGGTGCTTTGTATGCGCCGCAATGATCACATACAGTCATTGCCGGTGCATCCAGCTTCCATACAGCAGAACGTCTCTTATCCCGTCTTGCCTTGGAAACCTTTCTCTTCGGTACAGCCATGTTGGCACCTCCTTTTTACTTCAGACAGTCGCAAGTGGATGTATTCCAATCACACCCGCAAATATAGCACAAACCTTTGCAGTCCTCCCGGCAAAGCAGCTTTGTCGGCAGCATCAGCAGTAAGTCTGAGATTGCTGTCTCATTCAAATCAATCATGTCATGTTCAGCGACAAGGTAGGCATCGTATGCCGGGTTCTCGCTGTGCAATGACGGCACAACGGTGTGAGAAAACGAATACGAAAAAGAAGGCGTAAATGGTTTCAGGCAACGGTCACAGACCGCATCCAAACAACAAGACACCGTATAAGACAGCGTCACAATCCCAGCACGGTTTACCAGTTCCCCTTCTACAGCAATCGGCTCTGCAAATGTATATCCGTGTACGTCTTCCAGTTCTGAAACTGGAATTTGATAAGACACCGGCAAATGCATTCCGGTTACCTGAAAGATTTCCCGAAGCTGTAATTTCATAGTCTTTCCTTTCACACACTGCAACAATTATTATATACTACTTCCGTCCTGGTTGTCAAGCTTTTTTTTCAAAAACCTGTAAAAAAGCACTTAGTCCAGAAAACGAGTCACGCTTGCCGGCAGTTCTTCGTTGTCTGCGGAAACGGTAAATACCACCTTTACATCTTCGCCGGTCAGCTTGTCCAGCTTGTTCAGCATCAGACCGAATTCATCGAAATCTGCACCTGCAATGCGGAAAATACCGTCTACAAAGATTTCCTTGATGTCGTAGTTTCCTGCGAGCATACCAGCTACAAAACCATAGAATGCAGCAAAGCTGTCAATTGCAAACTGCTCTACATCACACCATCTTACCTTATAGCTGATGGAACGGCGGAGGGTTTCTCCCTTTTCCACGCAAACCAGACAGCCATTGGTATCCTTTACGGCACTGTTGATCTGATCAATCAGAACCTTGGTCTTGCCGCTGCCCTTTTTACCTGTAATCAACTGTATCATAATAAGCTCCTTTCATGTCTGAAGACATTGTTTCTCTTTTTTAGTTCAGCTTTGCTTCCAGCTCTGCCTTGCGGTCTTCATATCCCGGCTTGCCCAGCAATGCGAACATATTTTTCTTATAGCTTTCTACACCCGGCTGGTTGAACGGATTGACGCCCAGCAGATAGCCAGAAATCGCACAAGCCTTTTCAAAGAAATAAATCAAATAGCCAAGGCTCTTTTCGGTGGTGTCGTCCAATTCCAGAATCATATTCGGTACGCCGCCTTCGGTGTGTGCCAGAATGACACCTTCCAGTGCCTTGTGGTTGACAACGGACATATTCTGATTGGTCAGGAAGTTCAGACCATCCAGATTTTCTGCATCCGGTTCCAAGAAGAAATCCTGCTTCGGCTTCTTGATATCCACAACCGTCTCAAAGAGAATTCTTGCACCTTCCTGAATATACTGTCCCATTGAGTGCAGATCGGTGGAGAAGACACCTGCAGCCGGATAAATGCCCTTGTTGTCCTTGCCCTCGCTCTCGCCGAACAACTGCTTATACCATTCTGACATCATGACAAAGTTCGGGTCATAGGAAACCAGCATTTCCACAGACTTGCCCTTCCGATAGAGAATGTTCCGCAGTGCAGCATACTTGTAGCAGTCATTGTTTTCAAAGTCTGCCATATAATCCTGCTGTGCCTGTGCAGCACCATCCATCAATGCCTGAATATCGCAGCCTGCAACGGCAATCGGCAGCAGACCAACCGCGGTCAGAACGGAATACCGTCCGCCGACATCATCCGGTACCACAAAGGTTTCATAGCCTTCTGCATCCGACAAATTCTTTAAGGTACCCTTTGCCTTATCGGTGGTGGCAAAAATCCGTTCCTTTGCCCCTTCCTTGCCGTACTTTTCCTCTACGAGCTTCTTGAACACACGGAATGCCAGAGCCGGTTCGGTGGTAGTGCCGGACTTGGAAATGACGTTCACGGAAATGTCCTTGCCCTCACAGATTGCAAGTACATCCTGCAAATAAGACGGATTGATGTTGTTGCCCACATAATAGATATCGGGCGTATCCTTCTTCTTGTTGTTATAGAAGCTGGACTGCAAAAATTCGATTGCTGCCCGTGCTCCCAGATAAGAACCGCCGATGCCGATGACAATCAAAATATCAGAATTGCTCTGAATTTTCTTTGCAGCAGCCTGAATTCTTGCAAATTCTTCTTTGTCGTAATCTGTCGGCAAGGTCAGCCAGCCCAGAAAATCACTGCCCAGACCGGTTTTATCATGCAGAACCTTTGCACAAGCCTCTACTGCTGGTGCAATGCCCTTGAGTTCCTCTTCTCCGACAAAAGGTGCCAGATATTTGGTATTCAACTTTAAAGCCATAACTACGTTCCCTCCATTTTCATAAAAGGGTGGTTCATGCCATACAGGACGCAGGGCACTCCCCTACCAATTTACCATATACATCATACTATATTTTCAAACGAATTGCAAGGGGAATCCGGATTCTTGTGCTTTTTCAACAAAATTAAACACTAAAATTTAAGCATTTTCACTGCAATTTTTGCAAATGCACGGGAAAATGTCATTGCTTCCACGGGTTCTGCGGTCACAAGTGCCGTTTCATACAGCAAGGTATCGCCGTTATAGAACGCTACGCTTCCGATTTTCCTTCCTTTTTGTACGGGGGCTTCCACATAATCGGGCAGCTGCAAAACGGCTGTCAAATCCGGTTGGGACTTCGGCACAACTACACTGTGCAAAGAATCTGCCGTAAAGCAGACAGAGGCAGACACGCCGCCTCGCACCGGAATGGGTTTCAGAAATTCATCAGAAAATGCCGGCTGCATCACACGATACTGCGAGAAACCCGTTTTCAGCAGCTGTTTGCCATCTGCAAACCGCTGGTCTTCCTCTCCATTCAGAATCACAACAATGCAGGTCATGCCGTTACGGGTTGCTCCCTCTGCCAGACACCAACCAGACTGCTCTGTATGACTGGCTTTAAATCCAATATGTCCCTCATAGGTACGGGACAGTGTATTTTCGTTTACCAATTCCGTTGCCTCACCCCGCAAAAAATCCCGCCATGTCTGAAAATACGGGGTCAAACAATCATAATCCGCCAGTCTGCGGCAAAGCAATGCCATATCCCGTGCAGTTGTCAGCTGTTTCGGGTCATCATATCCTTGCGGACTGGTAAAAACCGTCTGTCGCATCCCCAAATCAAAGGCACGTGCATTCATCTCCATCACAAAGGCATCCTGACTGCCACAAACGCTTTCCGCCAGCACGGTTGCTGCATCATTCGCATTGCCGATAATGACCGCTTTCAGCAAATCAGAAACAGACATTGTCTCGCCGGATACCAGCCAGACCGTTGCCCCTTTGCAGTTGTTTACATTGTCAGAAGCCGTCAAGACAGTATCCATCGTCCAATTGCCAGACTCCAGCTGTTCTGCTGCCAACAGGACGGTCATCAGCTTGGCAAGCATTCCCATCGGCATGGGCACATCTGCCTGCTGCTCTGCCAGAACCGTACCGCTCTCCTGCTCCATCAGCACATAAGCCGATTCCGAAACCGGAGATTCTTCGGCGGCTGCCTGCATGGGCAGAAAACAAAACCCAATGATACAGAATGTCAAAATGCCTGCAACCAATTTTCGCATAGGGTACACCTCGATTCCCATGAGCTGTTTTTTCAAACGGCATATCAGCCATTGTATTGTATGCAAAAATGATTGGAAACAGACATCGACCAGACAGAAAAAGAGCGGCAATCCGATTGCCGCTCTCTCCCTCTTACTATTCTACTCAATCTTTGAATGACAACTTACTTTACAATAAATTTGCCGATTGCCTTCACCAATGCTTCCGGATCTTCGGTGTGTGCCTGCAACTTAATCGGCTTGGACAAGTCCAGACTGAAGATACCCATAATGGACTTTGCATCCACTGCGTACCGACCAGATACCAAATCGATGTCGTAATTGAACAGCATCACGGTGTTTACGAAATCCTTTACATCATTGATTGCCTGCAGAGAAATCATTGTTTCATACATAACGCATGCCTCCTTAGGTCCTACCCCAAACATATATTTTTGTATGACTTTTGCTGTCCAGAACGCACGACAGATTGCGATGAGATTGCCGCTTTTCGTTCTGTTGCCCTTAGTATACTACAATTTTTTTTTTTTGTCAAGATGATTGCTTTATTTTCGTGATTATAGTATAATAGGGACGGAAACGGCATCCTTTTTTTTATTCACACCCACTAAACTATGTGGAATTTCTGTGATATACTGTCCTCTATTGCAAACAACGCCGTTGTTTGCAATGCCGCTAAAAGCGGCTGCAAAGCCATCGGCTTTGCGAGGAC
>JAEDGE010000181.1 GCA_016297675.1 Oscillospiraceae bacterium | reverse complement strand
CTGCAACACTTGTTCTAAGAGCTGGTGGGCAAGGCGATGCTGTTCCGCAGCACTGGATGCCGCTGGGATTCGCTGTAAAACCAACCGCAGCGTTTCTTGTTCAGACATGGTTTGCCGCCTGTTCTAATCGCTGTTTCCGCAGCTGGAATCGTGTTTCTGCCGCCTGCCAGTCTGCCCGTTCTTCCGCCGTCTCCAGACGCAGTCTCGGTACTGCAACCGGATGCTCCTGTTCATCCAGT
Source organism: Oscillospiraceae bacterium (assembly GCA_016297675.1). GTDB lineage: Bacteria > Bacillota > Clostridia > Oscillospirales > Ruminococcaceae > Ruminococcus_C. The sequence continues at coordinate 3,215 of JAEDGE010000181.1, read as the reverse complement.
GCCACCATGACCAGATAAGCAGTGTTAATCAATTTTCGTGAGCCGTCCAGATTTTCCACATAGGTTCGTACACAGACTTCCATAGAAGAGCGACCTACATGGGTGAGATTGCCGCAGAGCAGCAAGGTGTCATTGGGATGAGCGGGTGCCTGAAAGGTGAGGGTGTCTACCACAGCGGTGGTGACATTGCGTCCAGCGTGACGGCGTGCCACCACTGCAGCGACAACGTCAATCCATTCCATCAGCTGTCCGCCGAATAGGCGGTTATACCCATTGATATTCGCCTGTGTGAGAATCTGTACTTGTTCCGTGTAGGAATCTTTTACTGTTTTTTCAATTTCCTGCATGGTATTCTCCTCCTATCTGCATGCTTATGGTTATATTTATGATAGCATACCCGATTGTCCAATGTCAATGCTGGAATTTTTATGGCATTTCTTTTTCTCCTAAAAACGAAAACCGCCTGACTTCAGAAACTTCCCGAAATCAAGCGGTTTTTCATATGGTCGAGGTGACAGGATTCGAACCTGCGGCCCCTACGTCCCGAACGTAGTGCTCTACCAAACTGAGCCACACCTCGTTATTTTTGATTCTCTTCAAGCGACTTTTATAGTATATCATAAGCCAATAAAAAAGTCAAGCGTTTTTTCTTGTTTTTTCTTATTTTAAGTTTGATTTTGCATTTTCATTGGGCTTTCAACTTTGATTCTTATGATTCAGAAATAAAAAGAAATCATTTTTATCTTTTTTAGGCAATGCAAAACATTCCTGTATCTCACGCAGAATGGAACCATGAAATCCGATCTCTCCCATTTCACAGAAAAGCAATTTTCGGATTTCTTTGGGAAAACTTGTCTGAACCGTCCGGCAGATTCGCTACGCTGTCTGCCTGTGACCGCAGTCGCCTGCGGCATAGAATTTATGCCATCATTTAAAAATTGATTTCCGTGCTCCCATTTTTCACAGTATTGACGAACAGAGAAAAAATATGGTACAATAAAAAGCAACCATACTTATTACAAATGGAAATACATCTGCCTCAGAAGAAAGGACTTCTCTATGACACGCTACCTCTCACGTCTCACTGCACGATGCTGTACAGGAATCTGCCTCATTGCAGCACTGCCGCTGTCTGCCTTTGCAGATACAACAGAATCCCTTACACAACCCATCCAAGCCACAGCAGCCGGCATCACAGAAATGGAAAATACAAGCGATGATGACTATTTTCCGCTGACAGCTGCTGCAGAATTTGCGGACAATGCTGCTCCGGAAGAACTTCCGCTTCATGGCGATTCTCCACTTGCCCCGCTTCCAGCGGCTTACGATATGCGGGAGCTTGGTGTCATCACCTCTGTGAAAGATCAGGGCTTGGACGGCATGTGCTGGGCTTTTGCAACCCTCGGAGCAGCAGAAAGCTACTTGTTGGATCATGAAATCGTCTCCTATGAAGAATCCGAACCAGACTTGTCAGAAGAACAAGTGGGCTATTACCTCTACACGCCCGACCCGCAGCCACTCAGTCCCACCTATGAGGATGCTATTATACAAAAAAATAAAGGAGCAACCGGTGGCAATGCACTGCACGCTTCCTTTTTTCTCAGCACAGTCGGGGTACAGGAAGAACAATACCTCCCCTACAAAGGCTATATCACCGAACATTCAGAATATCAGCGGTATGCATCTGCCTATCGCATGACGGGTTCGGAAATGATTATGAGCGTTCGCACAGAAAGCGAACGGGATGCCATCAAGTCTCGTATTCTCGAAAACGGCAGCGTTTATGTGGCATTTCGCTCCAATTCCCTGAACTATTATGACAATGGTACTTCTTACGCCTATTATCAATCTGATTATACATATTATGGTGCAAATCATGCCGTCCTGCTTGTGGGCTGGGATGATGATTATCCAAAAGAAAATTTCAACCCTAAAAATCAGCCTGCAACCGATGGTGCATGGTTGGTGAAAAACAGCTGGGGAGACGGAAAACTGGATGACGGATATTTCTGGCTCTCCTATGCCGACCAAAGCCTTGGCGAATATTCTACCTTTACCTTTGAACCACGGGAAGCAAGCGGCAACCTCTACTTTTATGACAATGCCGGTTACAGTACTGCCTACAGCTTTGATGCAGTCGCCAATATTTTTCAGGCAGAAGAAGACGAAACACTCTCTCGTGTGGGATTTTACCAGTGCAGTGCCAATGGTACAAGTCCAAAGTATACCATTCAAATTTACCGATTACCAGAGGATACAGACGACCCCACAGATGGAGAACTGCTATCAGAAGAAATCGGTTATTCTGGTTATTTTGGCTATCAGGAAATCACGCTTTCGGAAGCAATCCCACTGCAAAAGGGAGACCGGTTTTCTGTCGTTCTGTCTCTGCAAACGGCAACCGGTAAGAATGGCTATTTGACGATAGAAGAGGATTACACCGCTTCTGCTTATACCATGCAATTTTCTGCACAAGCCGGACAAAGCTACATTCTGGATCAAGGCAGTACAGAATGGGCAGATGCTACCACAATGAAAGGCGATAAAGGCAATTTTCACAATGTCAATCTTCATGCCATTATGGCACCAAAGGAAACGGAACTGGACACCACCCAGTTGACGGCTGTATCAACCTGTGCGGCAGCAGCCGGCGAAACAGAATTGGCACAACAAGCGGATTCCCTGCTGGAACAGGCGGCGGCTGGAACGGCTACGCAAACCCAGTTGGACTGTACCGCTGCGATGCTGCTGGACGTGCTTTCCCAAAAAGAAGTGGTGACCTATCCGGACTACGCCTACCAGAATTCTCATTTCACATGGGGGGACATAGATGAAGACGGCAGCGTAACAGTGGAAGATGCTGTGCTTTGTCTGACTGCCTATGCAAGAAGGTCAGCAGGATTATCCAACAATCTGCGATTCCGACAGATGATGCAGTGTGATGTGACAGGCAGACTGGATGGTATCACAGTAGAGGATGCAATCGAAATCCTGACCTATTATGCAAGAAACTCTGCGGACTTGCCCGCATCCTTTTCAGAGCGGCAGTAAGCCAAATCAAAACAACAAAACAGCGGCGATCGGAAAGGATCACCGCTGTTTTTATACTGTCCTCTTACAGCAATCAAGTTCAACTACACAAAAACAAGAAGAGACCGCTGACATTTCTGCCAACGGTCTCTTTTTTCTGTCTGATTCCATGCTGTCACAATGGA
>JAEDGE010000029.1 GCA_016297675.1 Oscillospiraceae bacterium | reverse complement strand
CATTTTCGTGAAAATCAAAATAACAGGGACCAATCAGCGAGCTGCTAAACAAATAAGTGATACAAAGGCATAGCGTTGTCCAAGGGGAAAACCTTCGATTTTTTGCAATCCAGCACAATGGCAGCACACCGCTGAAAACAATGATGGGTTGTGCAATCAGCAATGTTTCTGCACGAGGAAATAGGAAATAAACGGGTGCAAGCAGATAATAAATTGGAGAAACATGCACAGCAAGGTGAGACAGCTCTTTTGCTCGTTCACAGGTAACCTGCATGGTACCATCCGTAATAATAGAATGGTACATCTGTACGAAGATACCAAGATCAAAACAACTGGTTCCGAAGATTTTATGATGGTACATCTGTGTGATGCCAGTAAACAATATCACCAGCAACGTCAGGGCAATGACTAAGATGATACAAACTCGTTTGGAAAGACGGCGTGTTTGTAACAGCATGTTGCGGTCAACGGTATAGCTTGCTATTATCCACAATAGCAACAAACCGGCAACTGCTGCCGAAAATCCACTGCCACGCCAAAGTGCAATCAATAAAAAGAAACTGGTTGCACAGCGTGCAAAGATTTTGTCAAAACGCTCCCATTTTAACAGATATCGCAGAGCCGTTGCAATCGCAAAGCACAGGAAGGTAAAAGAGAGTACTTGAGAGAGCGGCACAGCAAGAATGTAGTTCATCCAATCTGAGAGTGGAGGACGGTCGTCCAGTTTATTCAAAATCATAAACATTGTGGCAACCGTCAGATAGGAAATCAGCATTCGGAACAATGCAGCAGCAGGCGTACCAAAAATATCTCGCATTCGTTCTCGTTTGGTGAGTGGTGGTGGAATTTCTACTTGTTGCAGGGTAGAAGACGCCGTCTCATTTGCCGCTAACTGCGGCTGTTGTAAATCTTCTTGTTTTTCCATGAAGACAATCCTTTCTTCTTCTCATTTTCTTGCCAGACAAACGCCAGCAATCACTTGTTATTATACGGCATTTCGGGCATATTGTCAATAATACGAATTTTTTCTTTTATACTTAGGCTCTATTGCAAAATCTACGATTTTGCAATACCGGACAGTATATCAAAGCAATCGGGAATGGTAGAAGCCTGTACTTTATAATTTCTATACAGAAGTCAAAAACTGTGCTTTGGAAATCCTTGAAAATCCTCTTGCATCAAGAATAGAAGTGTGGTATAATGATATGGTATCTTATAGAAACGGCGGTTTTTGAAATATATGGAATATTATCTTGACCATGCGGCAACAACAAGACCCTGTCCAGCAGCGATAGAGGCATTGCAGCGTTGCTTGACAATACACTATGGAAATCCATCTTCTCTGCATCGACTTGGTGTAGAAGCACAACGCGAAGTAGAACAGGCACGCAGTTGGATTGCAGCAGCACTTGGCTGTACGCCACAGGAAATCACATTTACTTCCGGTGCAACGGAAAGCAATCATCTTGCGATTACGGGAGCTGTGCAGACTTATGGGAGACGAAAAAAGAAACTGGTGGTCAGTGCAGTAGAACATGCTTCTGTCCGCAATACGATGCAGTATTTGCAGGATTGTGGTTATCAGGTGGTGACAGTTGCACCGGATAAAAATGGCTGCTATCATGCAGCAGATTTTTTGGCAGAAATAGATGAAAACACCTGTCTGCTGAGTATGATGTTGGTGAACAATGAAACGGGTTACTGTCTGCCGGTACAGTCTGTTTTTCGTGCTGCAAAGCGACGGTTTCCGGAGTTGATTACGCATTGTGATGCTGTACAAGGATTCTTGAAAATTCCGTTTCAAGTACATGCCTTACAAGCAGACTTGCTTTCTGTCAGCGGACATAAAATTCACGGTGTAAAAGGTGTCGGTGCGTTGTATCAGAAAAACGGTGTACATTTGCATCCGACCTTCCACGGCGGTTCTCAAGAACGGGGACTGCGTCCGGGAACAGAGAGTGTCCCGCTGATTGCAGCATTCGGTGCTGCGGTGCAGACATATGGCGGAACGATTCGGGAACGCTATCAGCTGGTTGCGGAGAAAAAAGCGTACTTGCTGGAGCAGCTGCAAACCATTCCAAATTGTAAGGTGCATTCTGTGGCAGATGCTTCGCCCTATGTCATCAGTTTTTCCATGCGGCCGTACCGTTCGGAAATTCTGCTGCATTTTCTGGAGAAACGGAATATTTTCGTTTCCAGTGGTTCTGCTTGTTCCAAAGGAAAAAACAGTGGTGTGCCAGTTTTGTTTGGTGCAACGGAACAGGAAGCAGACAGCATTTTGCGTGTGAGTCTTTCTGCGGAAACACCAAATGAGGCACTGGATGCATTGATTTTTGGTTTACAGGCAGCGAGAGAAACGCTGCTTTATTAAGATTGGATCGATTGGTTAGAAAGGAAATGATTTATGCAAACGGAAATCATTCTTGCAAAATATGGAGAGTTGGCTTTGAAGGGTTTGAACCGGAATACATTTGAAGATATCCTTATGAAGAATATCAAACGGAGACTGAAGCCACTCGGCAGCTTTTCTTATACCCGTGCACAGTCTACCATTTATATCGTGCCGGAATCACCGGAGATGGATTTGGATTCCGTGATGGAGACGCTGAAAAAAATATTCGGTATCGCTGCCCTTTGCAAGGCGTGTGTCTGCGAAAAGGATATGGCGGATATTTCCCGTGTAGCGATTCCCTATCTGGAAGATGGATTGCTTGGGGCAAAAACATTTAAAGTGGAAGCAAAACGTGCGGATAAACAATTCCCATTGAAATCACCGGATATTTGTCGGGACCTGGGCGGACAGCTGTTAGAGGCATATCCGCATTTGCAGGTGGATGTGAAGCATCCGGATGTCACCGTTATGGTAGAGATTCGGGAAAAAAATGCGTTTGTTCATGCCGGCAATGAAAAAGGTGCAGGTGGTTTACCGGTCGGCAGTAGCGGAAAGGCACTTCTTCTGCTGTCCGGCGGCATTGACAGTCCGGTTGCTGGCTACCGCATGGCACGGCGTGGCGTGCATATTTCTGCCATTCACTATGTCAGTCCCCCATATACTTCAGACCGTGCACAGGAAAAGGTAGAACAGCTTTGTCAGAAGCTGACTGCTTACTGTGGCAGTATTGCTTTCTTCTGCGTGCCGTTTACCGAAATTCAGGAGGAAATCAAGCGGAACTGTCCGGAGCCATATTTTACAATTATCATGCGGCGGCTGATGGTGGAAATTGCACAACGAATCGCAGAAAAAGATGATTGCAGTGCCTTGATTACGGGTGAAAGTATCGGACAGGTTGCCAGCCAGACGATGCAGGGACTGGTTTGTACGGATGCCGTCAGTCGGATTCCGATTTTCCGGCCGCTGATTGGAATGGATAAAACGGAAATCATCGAAACGGCTCGTCAAATTGATACCTTTGATCTCTCTACACTGCCCTATGAGGATTGCTGCACTGTCTTTACGCCGAAACATCCAAAGGTGCGTCCGTCTCTGGAAGAAGTGGAGATTGCACAGGGGCAGTATGATTTTACAACTTCTGTGGAGAAAGCTGTTGCCAATACAGAGATGAAGATTTTCCGGATACAGGCAGGAAACGCATTTACAATCTGAGCTTTCAGAGGAATGTACGAGGTTGGTGAAATTGTGATAAAACAGAGATATGATTTTGACCGGGTTCGGAAAATATACCAAGAAAACCGAAAACAACTTGACAACCTTGTCAAAAATATTGTACAATTATCATGTGAAAACAGGCGAACCATTGCGACGGCAGAGAGTTGTACCGGCGGACTGCTGTCACAGTGTATTACCGCTGTGCCGGGCGCATCGCAAATGTTTGCACTGGGCATCTGCACGTATACCAATGCGATGAAAGAAGCCATTCTGCATGTGCCGCATGAAACACTGGAAACCTATACGGCAGTCAGTCCGCAGACGGCAGTTGCGATGGCAAATGGGATTGCAGCTTTGTCGCATGCAGATTTATGTTTGTCTGTGACCGGTTATGCCGGTCCGGGCGGCGGAACAGCAGAAATGCCTGTGGGGACGGTTTTTTTGGGTGTTGCATATCATGGCACTGCATTTGCAGTGCATTTGCCATTTGCACAACTTGGCGTACATACAAGAGACGCCGTGCGGCAGGGAACTGCAGTTTGTGCATTTGGCATTGCAAGGGAAATACTGATGGAGGAATCCGTATGGCGGAACACATAACCCCCTCTGCATCTTCTTCTGCAACAACATCCTCAGAATCAGAACAAGTCAAACATCAGAAAATGAATGCCATCCGTTCTTCTCTGCAAAAGTTGGAGGAAGCGGAGGAGGAAGCACTGCTGCAACAGCGGATTGCAGCAAATATTCAGCTGGCAAGGGATAAAAAGGCGTTTCCGGAACGCTTTCAGCCAAAAGCACCGCTGCCAGTCAAAAAATCACATAAAAGAAAGAAAAAGCGTACCAAACGGCAAATCTTGCGGGATCTGTTTCCAAAACGAGGAGATGGATTTGGTGAAATCATGAGAAAATGCATTTTTTGGATTTCAATTCTGGTATTTGGTGCTTGTCTGGTATTGATTGGGCAGTATTTATTGGATTTGTGGAAGAGTAAAAACCTCTATGAACAAATCGGTAACAGCTATCATCAGGCAACCACACAAGTCATAACGGAACAGACTATGTCAGAGGAGACGGGAGAAAATTCAACGGAAGCAGCTACCGAATCCACAACAGAAGCAAAACATTATACAAAAATGGAAGGTGCAGCCAGTCTGCTGGAAATCAATCCAGAAGTTGCTGGCTATATTTCCATTCCGGATACAGAAGTGGATTATCCGCTGATGCAGCATCCGAATGATGTGGAAGGCGATGAATATTATCTTTATCGGGATCTGTATGGGAATCATTCCCAGAATGGTTCTATTTTTCTGGATTCTCGCTGCCATTTTGATGTGGTGGGAGAAGACGGTACTCTTGCGGTTCCCAATTCTGATAATCTGATTGTCTATGGGCATAACATGCGAGATCGCTCCATGTTCGGCAGTTTGCGGGATTACAAAAGCGATGCAAATTATTATGATGTGCATCCGTTGATTTTCTTAAACTCCAATTATGAAACATATGTCTTTAAGATTTATGCGTATTTTATCGCAGATGCAGAAGATACCACAGAAACTCGGTTTGACTATTGGAATCGGATTGACTTTGCGGATGAAACTGCATTTTATGATTATGTCAACGAAGTGAAACGTCGTACCTTGCGAAATACCAACATTGATGTGCAGTACGGCGATCAGCTTCTCACTCTTTCTACCTGCAACAGTGCTTTTCAAACGGCACGTCTTGTCATTTGTGCAAGAATGGTACGGGAGGGTGAGGATCCTTATGAAGGTACTACGGGCAGTACCCCCAATACAAATATTAAATGGCCATCGGTCTACTATTTAGGGAATGAAAATACGTATGACCCGAACGCTCCGTTTATTCCTTATGGGCCGTAATCGAAAGAGGGAGTTCTTTTTTATGAAAAAACGAAATCATATCCTGGTTGCACTCCTTGCAGCCACTTCTATTTTGGCATCTGGCTGTGCTGGTGAGATTGAGCAGAATCCGATTGGTTTGGAGGGAGAGCAGTCGCAGACGGATGAGCCGGGGGAAGAGACAACCGAAGCGACAACCGAAGAAAAAGAACCGGATATGCTGGCATCACAAAAGAAATTGTATGAGCAGAATAAAGATACCATCGGCTGGATTGAAGTGCCGGGAACCAGTGTGGACAATGTCATTGTACAGAAAAAAGACGAACCGGAAGATGCAAAGAACACCTACTATCTGGACAAAGATTTCAGTCATCAGAAATTCCGTGCTGGAACGGTATTTATGGATTATCGGGACGTATTCGGGTATCAGGAAGATCAATTCTCTGAAAATATCGTATTATATGGGCATAATATGGCAGATAATACGATGTTTGGTTCTCTGCGGCGGTATCGGCAGGATCTGGAATTCTATAAGGAAGCGCCGTTTATCAAGCTCAGTTCCAATTATAAGGAATACGATTATGTCATTTTCGGTCTGGTCATCACAAGTGGGGATGCGGACAATGGCGGTGACATCTATGCTGATCCAATGACTTGGACAGGTTTCCCGTATTGGAACATGGAGGAACTGGACGATAAAACCCACTTTGACTACTATGTCAATACAGTCGAATCTCTGAATATGATTGACAACGTCATTGATGTGGAATACGGCGACCAGCTTCTGACGCTTTCCACCTGTTATTCCGATGAGGATAACTCTCGATTCCTGATCGTTGCAAGACAGTTACGGGAAGGAGAAACAGAAGCCTCTTTGAAGAAGTTGATTGAAGGCGGTGTGGCAGAAACCACATCTGATGAAGATGATACAAATAGTTCCAAAACTACAACCAAAAAGCAAACAACAGAGGATGCAGATATTGACGAGGATATGGAAGATACAATAGAATCAGAGGAATAAGGGGAAGTAAGCCATATTCTGTAACAGGGGTAATCGGATTTAGAAAGCAGGGACATGTTTACATGATTTCTTGGAATTTGAAAAAAATCGGCTGCGTATTGTCTGTCAGTGCGATGCTGTTCTATGCGGCAGCGGCACTGCCGGTCATGGCAGCAGAACAAACAACAGAAAAGAACTGGAAAAAAGCACAGCTTTCAGCATATGATACGTCACTTTCTCTGGTGCAGTATCAAGAAGTAGATGAAGCCGCAGCAGAAAAAATGCAGACGGTTTCTGTGGGACAGCAGGAAAATGGAGTTCTTGCATCTTCCGGCAAAGTTGGAGCAAGTGGAGCGGATGCAGCAGTTTCTCTGGCGGTCAATGTGGAATCGGGACAGTTTGCCTTTACAACCTATGGATATGGTCATGGCTGCGGTTTGAGTCAAAACGGTGCAAATTTTTATGCAACCTATGGCGGCTATGATTATCAGTCCATCCTATTTCATTATTATCCGGGTACGACGCTGGTGCAGACCAGTGTGCCTGCTACCATTACAGCAGGTGGCAGAACAGGAAGTGTTCTGGAGATTATTTCTATGCTGGTCTATAATGAAATGGGTTCTACAATGGCACCAGAAGCCATGAAAGCACAGGCAGTAGCTGCCTTTACCTATGTGATGAATCCGCATGGGGATAACAGTAGTTTAATTTGTCGAGACAATCCGCCTCAGAATGTCATAGATGCAGTGCAGTCGGTTCTGGGACAGGCATTGTATTATGACGGCGATTATGCATTGACTGTATACAGTGCATCAAGTGGTGGTTATACAGCCAATGCATCAGATGTATTCGGTGTACACTATGATTATTTGGTAAGTGTCCCATGTGAGTATGATGCATCGTACGATCCGCATTATGGAGATGTTGTCTATTTTTCACAGGAAGAAATTCGCAGTCGATTGCAATCAGCATATGGAATTGTGCTGTCTGACAATCCAGCAGCATGGATGACGCTGGAAGTTGGTGGTGGTGGTTATATTCGCCGAGTGAATATTGATGGACAGAAAACTGTAAGCGGAGAGTCACTTCGTTCTGTTTTGGGATTGAAAAGCGGTAGATATAATTATGTAATGGGCTGAGCATAACTGTGCAGATTGTTTCATAGGATAAAATAAAAGATGATAAATCGGAGGGTTATATGGAAATGAAAGAAATGTTTGAAAAAGCAGGCGATTCTGTCAGCAAATTTGCGAAGAGCGTTGGTGATAATTCCAAGAAACTGGCATCTAAGGTAAAACTGAACAAAACAATTCATGATTTGGAGAAGATAAAAGAAACTGCCTATACTGAGATAGGGAAGCAGTATTTTCTCTCTCATGCAGATGCTGTGGAAGAGCCATATGCAGAATGGGCACTAAAAATTGTAGAGGCCAATGAACAGATTACAAAGTGCAAGCAGGAAATTGCAGCACTGGATGATCTGCTGATTTGTCCGGTATGTGGGGCAGAAATTGCAGAAGGGCAGAAGTTCTGTTCACATTGTGGTGCAAAAAATGAAGCAAAGCCGGAGCCAGCAGCGGAAGCCAAAACAGAAACGGTACCGGATGAAATTGTAGAGGTGGTTACCAAGGATGAACCATCCGAAAAATCGGAAACAGATACACCAGACCAGCCGTCTGCGTCATAAGAAAACAGAAAGAGCCGCTGCCGAAGAACGGTAACGGCTTCTTTTGCCGTGAAGTGCCGAAGAGAAAGGAAGTGTTTTACCAATGTATAAACTCCATGCCACTGTATTGTCCGATCAAGGAAAGGTGCGGACAAATAATGAGGATAACTTTTATTTTAACGGAAAGACGCATCCAGATGTATCTGCACCTTGCCATTTAACGGAAAAATGCAGCACCAGAAAGCACCCTGTATTTGCCATTTTTGATGGTATGGGTGGGGAGTCTTATGGTGAAGTGGCTTCCGGTCTGGCTGCCAAAACGCTGCAACGGCACGAAAATGCAATGAAACATTGCAAAGGTGATGAGTTGGAAGAAACCGTTCGGCAGTTTGTAGCGGATGCAAATCAAACCATTTATACAATGGCAAAGAAGTTGCAAGGTGGCAACAGCGGAACGACAATGGCAATGCTCTGCTTTCAGGGAAATATGGTGTATCCCTTCTATATTGGAGATAGTCGAATTTATTTATATAATGGCACTGATCTGTATCGCTTGACCAGCGACCATACATTGGCAAATCATAAGTTGAAGACTGGGATTTATACCAAGGAAGAAGCAGAATTGAGCAGCGACCGCAATAAGTTGACGCAGTTCCTCGGTTCAGATTTAAAGCATTTCAGCTTGCCAAAGGCAGCTCAACCGCCACTGCGAATTTATAGCGGCTATCGGTTTCTACTTTGTTCAGATGGCTTAACCGATATGTGTGATGACCTGACTATTTATCGGGTGCTGTCCAGCGAACAGCCCAATATGGCACAACAACTTCTGACATTGGCATTGGATGCAGGTGGAGTAGATAATACAACATTGATTTTAATAGAAGTGTTGTAACAAAAATAAGTTTATAAAAGGCTGTACAGTGATTTCCTTTCTACTGTACAGCCTTTTATTATAGGGTAATTACATTTTTGCTTTCATATAATTTTTGTAGTTGTTTTGTGGAGTTGTACTCTTCTCCGATACAGAATTCTTTTGACCATGTCATGAAATATGCCCAAGGAATGTGACTTTCTGCAAGTTTTTCTACATCTGGCAAGATGCCGACTTCCGCTAATGCAGCAACCTTTGTTTGACTGGAAGCTGCAATCAAATCGGCATAATCTGTTGCATAATCTGTAATCGTATTTTTTGGCGGATAGACATCCACGGAAACAACATCTACAACATCGTCTCCTGGATATCCTTCGGGCAGGCGGCTATTCCAGACCCAGATTAAATGGTCAAAGTGATGATAATGGGTGTAGTAATCAAACATCAGCAGATACAGTTCCTTTGCAACAGCCGGACCCTGTGCCCCCCACCAGAACCATGTACCTTCTGCTTCGTGAAATGGTCGCCATAAAACTGGAATATCTGCCTTCTGAAACCGCTTTAGCTGTTCTGCAATCACATCCATGTCATGGAAAAAGGCAGCTCGTTCTGGTGTATCTGGTAGCAGAATATTGGCAGCATTGAAATCTGTATGTTCTGTGTAGAAGCTCTTGTCACGTCCGCCGACTGGTGAGAACCAGTGAAACGTTAGCGTGACAATTCCGCCGGTTTGTTTTGCCCATTGCAGTGCAGTTTCTACTGTGTTCCTGTTTTCAACGACCTCTTTGATGCACGCTTCAGATGCATCGGAAAAATTGATGTTAGGGGAGTAGGAGAGCAATTCAAAACCGCAGAGTTTAGGTGATTTTCCGGTTACGTTTTGAATATAGGTGACTTCCTCCATCGGAACAGTTTGTGTATGTTGTCCGGCAATGATTTTTTTGCCTGCAATTTCATGCAGGTAGGCTAACAATGCCTTTGCCTTTGGCATAGCGTTTGGATTTGCAGTTGTGATTTTCATTTTTAAACGCCTCCTTTAGCCTAATTATAAACCTAATTTATGAAAAAATCAATAAGAAAATAGAACAATTTCAAAAAAAGCAGTTGCATTTATAAAAATGATATGCTATAATGAAAACAAAAGAAGATGTTATCTAAATTTAGGTGCAAATTAGAAAGAAAGAGAGGACGAAGCAGATATGGAAAAACGAGTGCGAATGGTAGACATTGCAGAAAAAATGGGCGTTAGCACCTTTACAGTTTCGAAGGCATTATCCGGCAAAGAGGGCGTCAGTGAAGAAATGCGCGAAGAAGTCCGGCGAGTGGCAGAGGAGATGGGCTATCAGGTAAAGAACAGGACAAAATCAGAATCCGTATCAAAAGGTATGAAATTCGGCATTTTGACCAGAAGCAAATACATCGAACAGGGACAGTCTTTTTATTGGAGTTTGTATGAAAGAATGCTGTATCACCTGAATGCCGGCGGTCATATCGGTATTTTAGAATTTATATCGGAAGAAATTGAAACAAAGCTATTGCTTCCAAAATTTATACAGACGGAAATCATCAATGGTTTGATTTTAATGGGAAAATTCAGCAAAAATTATCGAAATATGCTGACAGAAGCAAAGATACCGTTTGTTTGTCTGGATATGTTTGATGCGGAATGTAGACAGGATACTGTGATTTCTGATGGATATTATGGAATGTATTTTGTGACAAGGCACCTGCTGCAAATGGGACATCGGGATATTGTTTTCTTGGGCAGAGTCGGTGCAACCTACAGCATCACCGATCGGTATTTTGGATTTTGTAAGGCCATGCAGGAGGTAGGTTTGCAAGTTACACCGGAAATGGTATTACCTGACCGGGATGAAAATGATATGCTGCAAATTTCTATTGAACAGCTGCACCATATGCCGACCGCATTTGCTTGCAATTGTGATAATTCGGCTTATTATCTCATGCAAAAATTGCAGGCAAAAGGGTATCGAATTCCAGACGATATTTCGATTGTCGGATTTGACAATTATATTTTATCAGAGATGACAACGCCAAAAATGACGACATATGAAGTCAATTTGGACAAGATGGCACTTTCCAGTATCCAGCAACTCCAGCAACGGCTTGCAGAACCTGAAAGACCTTGGGAACAATTGATTATCAGCGGACACTTTATTCAGAGAGACAGCGTCAAAAAAATAAATTAGCCTAATTTTTTTATTTAAAGATGAGATCGCAATATGAAAATGCTGAAAGGACGAATCAATCGAATTCGTCCTTTTTTCTACTTTTTTTACAAAATAAGATGGAAAAATAGGAAGTAAAGCAGGAAATTAATCCATAGAATTGAGCAAATTGCACAAATTGCAAGTGTGAAATTTATATGATTCATGGAAAATGCGTGTGAAACTAAATTAGCCTATTGACAACTAAAAAAATTATGCTATAATAAAAGCAAGAAAACCGAATCGACAGAAAAACAAAAAGTCGATTACAAAAACAACCAATAAAAACCTAAAAAATTGGAGGAATTTATCATGAAAAAACAAATGATCGCAATCGCACTGGCTGTTTCCATGCTGGCAGGGATGACTGCTTGCGGCAGTAATGACGCATCCGAAAGTGCAAACAAGGATGTTACATTGGATTATCAGGGCATTGATTTAGAAACTGGAGATGCAGATCTAACCGCAGATCTGAAAGTTGTTACGCATCGGACAGATTTGGTTGATACCACTTTTGCAGAATATGCAGAAGAATTTCAAAAGCTGTATCCGAATGTTACTATCAGTTTTGAAGGCATTACAAACTATGCAGATGACATGACAACACGGCTGACCAGTGGAGACTGGGGCGATATCTGTATGATTCCAACTACTGTAAATAAGAGTGAGTTCAGTACATATTTTGAACCGATTTTTGACTATGATACAATGAAGGACTCTTATGAATTTCTCGGAGACAAGATGTTTGATAACAAGGTTTACGGTGTTGCTTCTATGGGTAACGCAATGGGAATTGTCTATAACAAGGCTGTCTGGGAAGAAGCTGGCATCACTGAACTGCCGACCACACCGGATGCATTTTTAGATGATCTGGCATTGATTCAGGAGAAGACAGATGCGATTCCATTGTATACCAACTATGCAGCTGGCTGGACATTGACGGCATGGGATGCCTATATTGGTGGAACTGCAACTGGTGATGCAGATTTTATGAATAATACCATTGTACACCAAGCAAATCCGTTTACCAAACGGGATGACGGAACTGGTCCATATGCAGTTTATGATACACTGTATGAAGCAGTTTCCCGTGGCTTAACGGAAGATGACCCAACAACTACCGATTGGGAAGGCTGCAAGGGACAGATCAACAATGGCAAGATTGGATGCATGGTATTGGGCAGCTGGGCAATCATTCAGATGCAGGAAGCCGGTGACCATGCAGAGGATATTGGTTACATGCCGTTCCCGATTACAGTTGATGGTCAGCAGTATGCAAGTGCCAGTGCAGACTATGCATATGGTATCAATGTCAACTCCACCGATGCAGAAAAGCAGGCATCTGCGGCATTCATCAAGTGGCTGACAGAAAAGTCTGGTTATGCATATGATCAGGGTGGCATTCCGATTGTAAAGGGCGAAAAATATCCGGAAACACTGAGCAGCTTTACCAATGTGACATTGGTCATGGACAATCCGACACCGACTGGTGAAGAAGATCTGTATGCAAATATCAACAATGGTTCTGAACTTTCTTTGAATTCCGACTATACACATGTAGCAAGAGTGATTGAAAGTGCAATTGACCACACCGAAACGATGGATGAAATTGTAGAGAGCTGGAATGAAGCTTGGACCTCTGCACAGGAGTCGAACGGTGTCACACCACAATAAAGGGGGAGAAATAAAATGGCTGGTTCTGTAAAAACAGGCGGCACACTCCGAAACAAACTGCACAGAATGCAGACACAAAAAGTAATCGTATCCATTCTATTTTTGTGTGTGCCATTGTTGCTGCTGTTCACCTTTACTTATCTTCCATTTTTTAAAATGGTACAGTTCAGTTTCTATGATATGAAATATATCGGAAAGCGAACATGGGTAGGGTTGCAAAATTACATTTCTGTATTTACCAGAGAGGACTGTTTAAATGCCTTAAAACTCAGCATTTTTTATTTGATTGGTTCTTTTGTACAAATTGCCATCGCACTGTTGTTCGCCAGCATTTTAAGTTTTCCGACAAAAGGCGGCAAGTTTTTTCGGGGAGCACTGTATTTCCCAAGTTTGATCGGTGGAATTGCAGTTGGCTTTATCTTTAAGTTCTTCTTTACACATGGTTTTGTACTCGACACCATTTTGACATGGTGTGGGATGGATGCAGACACTTTACCGTTTTGGTTGAAAGACAAGAGCATCAATAACTGGGTGTTAGCAGCCACTTCTATCTGGCGGTACATGGGACAAAATATGGTGTTGTTTATTGGTGCGATTGCCAGTGTAGACACCACGCAGTATGAGGCAGCAGCGATTGATGGTGCCAATGCATGGCAGCGATTCCGCTACATCATTTTACCGTCTATTAAGACCATTGTTACTTTGAATTTGATTCTGGCAGTTTCCGGTGCATTGTCTGCCTTTGAAATGCCATATGTCATTACAGACGGCGGCTTTGGTACATCAACCTACTTTGTATTGATGAATAGGATTGCACATACCAATCAAAAGGTTGGTCTGGCATCTGCAATGGCAGTGGTGCTGCTGATTCTGATTTTGTCTGTTACTGCAGTTCAGAAGGTTGTAGAGCGACGGATGGACAGTGACGTACCAAGAAAGCGGAAACGGAGGGTGCAAAAATGAAAGCAGCAACAAGAACGATAACCTTGGGAAAATACAGCATTGGAAGAATTTTCTTCACGGTTTGCAAATATGTGCTTTTGCTTTTCGCAGCCTTCTGTGCACTGGTTCCGTTGGTGAGCTGTGTCATTACTGCATTTAAAACAAAAGAAGAGTACAATAGTACCAATGTTATGACCTTGCCGGAAAGCTGGCTGTACTTTGACAATTTTATTACAGCTTGGAAGCAGGCAAACATGGGAAAAGCATTTCTGAATAGCTTTTTGGTTCTGCTGTTTGTATTGCTGGGCAGTACACTATTTTCAGCGATGCTGGCATATGTGTTGAATCGTTTCCAGTTCCGTGGAAATAAGCTGATTCGGAATTTGTTTATGATTTCCACTCTGATTCCGGGAATCGCCACACAAGTTACCATCTATCAGATTATGTATACTCTTGGTTTAGTGAATACGCTCTATGGATATATTATCCTAATGTTGGGAACAGATGTTATTTCTATTTATATTTTCCTGCAATATTTTGATAATCTTCCGAAAACATTGGATGAAGCGGCTATTTTGGACGGATGTACCTATATTGGTGTGTTCTTTAAAATCTTACTGCCATTGCTGAAACCAGCAATTGTCACCAGTGCAATTTTGAAAGGCGTCAGCACCTATAATGAATATTATATGGCAAATCTTTATTTGCAGGACAAAAATGCATATCCTGTTGTTTCTACTTCTCTATTTACCTTTACAGGGCCAATGGGAAGCCAGTACAACTACATTTGTGCCGGTGTGCTGATTACCGTGATTCCGATGTTGATTCTGTTCATTTGCTGTCAGAAGCAAATTTACAGCGGTATGGCACAGGGTGCCGTTAAGGAATAAGTTCCCCCTCTTCATTCGCCTGTTGCGGTGCACAAGATGCAATTTTGTATAACGAAAAAGTATGCTACAAATTGCATCTTGCAGCAGGTGAGATTTATCAAAATAAAAAACCATTTTGGATGCGGCTTCTGCTGATATGTACGTTTTCCTCCTTAAACGGCAGACGGTGGAAGCTCGTATCATATCTAATCATAAAAGACTTGGAGGAATCAAATATGAGTCAAGTAATTATAAAAACAGAATCGTTACCAAAATTGCCGTGGCAGGAACAGCCTGCTGGCTGTCAGACACCGCTTTGGCGTTATACAGAAAATCCAATCATCCGCCGTAATCCATTACCCGGTGTTGCCCGTATTTTCAATAGTGCGGTATTGCCGTATGAAGAGGCTTATATTGGTGTTTTTCGTGGGGAACAAACCAACGGGATTCCGTTTATCTATCTGGGACGCAGCAAAGATGGAATACACTGGGAATTTGAAACAGAGAAAATTCAATTTGTAGATGAAAACGGCAATGCTTTTATGCCGAAATACGCTTATGACCCTCGTTTAGTGAAAGTGGAAGATACATATTATATTATTTGGTGTCAAGATGCTTATGGTGCAGCCATCGGCATGGCAAAGACAAAAGATTTCAAGACATTTGTACGGGTGGAGAATCCATTCCTGCCATTTAACCGCAATGCTGTGTTGTTTCCTCGTAAGGTAGATGGAAAGTTTTTGATGCTTTCTCGTCCGAGTGACAGCGGACATACACCATTTGGAGATATTTTTCTCAGCGAGAGCAAGGATTTAGAATACTGGGGACATCATCGGCATGTGATGGGCAAGAGCGGTCGTTGGTGGGAGAATGTCAAAATTGGCGGCGGTGCAGCTCCAATAGAAACCAGTGAAGGTTGGCTATTGTTCTATCATGGCGTGACCAATACCTGCAATGGATTTGTGTATAGCATTGGCGGTGCTCTGTTGGATTTGGAAGAGCCATCTAAGGTATTATATCGCTGCTCAGATTTTCTGTTGACACCGGAAATGCCATATGAGGAAATGGGATTTGTACCGAATGTTTGCTTCCCGTGTGCAGCACTCTGTGATGCGGATACCGGTAGAATTGCCATTTACTATGGCTGTGCAGATAGTTATGTGAGCCTTGCCTTTACAACTGCGGACACGGTGATCTCTTATATCAAATCACATGATGCTGCAGAAACAGAGGATAAAGAAGTGGGCAGAAGATAAGCAGAAAGGAGTTGGTTTCCATGAATCGATTGCTGGAAAAGGCAAAACAAATGCTGGAGAAAAATATTATTCCCTTTTGGAAAAATCTGCGGGATGATTATTACGGCGGTTATATTGGACATGTAGACTTTTCCATGCAGCCGGATACAAAAGCGGAGAAGGGGTGTATTTTACACA
Organism: Oscillospiraceae bacterium; assembly: GCA_016297675.1. Taxonomy (GTDB): domain Bacteria; phylum Bacillota; class Clostridia; order Oscillospirales; family Ruminococcaceae; genus Ruminococcus_C. The sequence goes on along the minus strand of JAEDGE010000029.1, from coordinate 866 downwards.
GCCGGATTCTATGGTTTTTTTCTGAAGCGGCTCTGCTGCTGAATCGAATGGATTTAGCAGCAGATGCAGAGCATGTCTATTCCTTTTTTACACAGCACTGTCTGGATCGGGAATATGGCGGTGTGTACTGGTCAGTCAGCTTTGACGGCACGCCCGTAGATACGACCAAGCATACCTATAATCAGGCATTTGCACTCTATGCTCTGTCGTCTTATTATCGTTTGACTAAGAATCCAAATGCAAAAAAATTGGCATATGAGCTGTTTGACTTGATTCAGACAAAGGCATATGACGGAGCCGGTTATCTGGAGGCATTTGATCGCAATTGGAATCCGGCTTCCAATGAGAAACTGTCGGAAAATGGTGTAATGGCAGGACGCACGATGAATACATTGCTGCACGTCTTTGAGGCATATAGCGGTTTTTATCGGGCAACAAAAGATGAGCGAGTCGGAGATGCCATGCGGCAGATTTTGCAGATCTATCAAGAAAAGATTTTTAATCCGGAAAAACGCAGACAGGAAGTTTTCTTTGACATGGATTATCACAGCTTGATTGATCTGCACAGTTATGGGCATGATATCGAAAGTTCTTGGCTGATCGATGACGGGTGCAGTTTATTGCAAGATGAAACATTGAATACGGCTGTTTTTGCTATTGATGACATTCTGGCAGAAAATATCTATGAAATTGCTTATCAGAATCATTCTGTTTTAAATGAATGTGAAAATGGAAAACCGGATGAAAACCGCATTTGGTGGGTGCAGGCAGAATCTGTTCTGGGATTTTATCATATGTATGAAAAACACGGTGACTGTCGGTATTTGCAGGCGGCACATGACATTTTTGATTATATTGAACAGCAC
>JAEDGE010000028.1 GCA_016297675.1 Oscillospiraceae bacterium | reverse complement strand
TTTCAGTAGAGCCGGATATTAAAAAATTGAAAAAAGAGCAGAAACCCTCTTGACAAATGAAAAAAAATCCGCTATACTTGTAAAGCAGTCTACCTTTACAGATAACGGAGGGCTGGACATGGCAAAAGATTTGCGAATGATCCTGCTGCTGGATTGCTATGGGGCGTTTTTAACGCCAAGACAGCAGGAGATGATGACGCATTACTATAGTGAAGACTTGTCGCTCGGAGAAATTGCTGCCTTGACGGGAACAACCCGGCAGGCGGTGCGGGACAGTGTCAAGCGGAGCGAACAGGTGCTCAACAGTATGGAAGAAAAATTACAGTTTGCAGAGAAGCTCTGTGCACTGCGGCAGAATTATGCAGTGATTGCAGAAACGGCTGCCGCACTTGCAGAAACCTGTCAGGAAACCACAGTGCAGGATGCCTGTATGGTAATTCGCAGCAGCGTGGAGGCGGGGTTGCAGCTTCTATAAAAGGAAAAACGACAGCAGGGAGGGTTTTGCAATGGCATTTGAAGGATTATCAGATAAGCTGGGAAACGTGTTCAAAAAACTGCGGGCACATGGAAAGCTCACAGAAGCAGACGTAAAAGAAGCCATGCGGGAAGTTCGGATGGCATTGCTCGAAGCGGATGTCAGCTATAAAGTGGTAAAGGATTTTGTAGCAAAGGTTTCCGCCCGTGCGGTCGGAGAAGAGGTGTTAAACAGTCTGACACCGGCACAGCAGGTCGTCAAGATTGTAAACGAAGAGCTTTGTGCATTGATGGGGAACAGCAACGCAAGAATCAACTTTCCATCCAAACCGCCTTGCGTGATTATGTTCTGTGGTTTGCAGGGCTCCGGTAAAACGACCCATGCGGCAAAGCTGGCGAAGATGCTGAAAAAAGAAGGTCACTATCCGTTGCTGGTGGCATGTGACATTTATCGTCCGGCTGCGATTCACCAGTTGCAGGTGGTCGGCGAACGAGCAGGCGTCAAGGTTTTTGAGATGGGACAGATTTCCCCGATGATCATTGCCAGAGAAGCCATGAAATACGCCAAAGACCACGGCAATGATGTGGTGATTCTGGATACTGCCGGACGGCTGCACATTGATTTAGAGTTGATGGAAGAGCTGAAACAGCTGAAAGAACTGACCAACCCGAATGAAATTATGCTGGTGGTCGATGCGATGACCGGTCAGGATGCCGTGAATGTGGCAAAGGCATTTGATGATGCACTGGGCATTGACAGTGTTCTGATGTCCAAGCTGGATTCCGATACCAGAGGCGGTGCGGCATTGTCCGTTCTGGCAGTCACCGGCAAACCGATTAAGTTTGTCGGAACAGGCGAAAAGCTGGACGATTTTGAGCCGTTCCATCCGGAACGAATGGCATCTCGTATTTTGGGCATGGGCGATGTGCTGACGCTGATTGAAAAGGCAGAAAGCTCCGTCAATGAAAAGGATGCCCGCAAACTGGCACAGAAGCTGGAAGAAAATAAATTCGATATGAACGACCTGCTGGATCAGCTGCGGCAGATTCAGAAAATGGGTTCGCTCAAATCCATCATTGGGATGCTGCCGGGTGTCGGCGACAAACTCAAGGATGTGGATCTGGATGACAAACAGTTTGTCCGCATTGAGGCAATCATTACCTCTATGACGAAGGCAGAGCGTGCCAAACCGTCTATCATCAATCCATCTCGGAAACGGCGAATTGCTGCCGGCAGCGGCACAAAGGTCGAAGAAGTCAACCGCTTGCTGAAGCAGTTTGAACAGATGCAGAAGATGATGAAGCAGCTTGGCGGCGGCAAGGGCGGAAAGCTGGGACGGCGTGCCAGAAAGCAGCTTGCCGGTATGAATCTGGATCAGCTGCAAAATATGTCCGGTGGAATGCCGGGCAATATTCCGGGCATACCGCCGGGGCTGATGCCGAAAAAATAATGCATTCCCGCAGGAAACTGCTGGAGATAGATTGACACGCTGCATGGCGTGTGCGAATAAAAATTCAAACAAGAATGATATGGAGGAAACCAAAATGGCAGTAAAAATCAGACTGAGAAGAATGGGTGCAAAGAAGGCTCCGTTTTATCGTATCGTTGTTGCAGACGAACGGTATCCGAGAGACGGCAGATTCATTGAGGAAATCGGCTTCTATGATCCGACCAAGAATCCGGCTGCTGTCAATGTAGACGCTGACAAGGTAAAGCAGTGGCTGAAGAACGGTGCACAGCCGACCGATTCTGTAAAGTGCATTCTGAAGAAGGAAGGCATTCTCTAAGAGCAGAATCCCAGCAGGGACGATGCGGACAGCAGATAGATGGCGGTCTGTACGTTCCTTTGCTGTTTCCCTTTTGTGGAAAGGAGGAGCATGATGCAGGAATTACTGTATACCATCGTGGCAGGACTGGTGGAAGACCCGTCTGCCATTGAAATTACAGAGGACGCACCGAATGAAGAAGGCGTGATTGTATATCATTTGCATGTTGCAGCAGAGGATATGGGTCGTGTCATCGGCAAGCAGGGCAGAATTGCTCGTGCCATTCGGATCATTATGCGTTCCGGTGCTGCAAAGAGCAACCAGAAAATTGCAGTTGAAATTGACTGAACCACAGCAGGCAGGCGTACCGGAAACGGCACGTCTGTTTTTGTAATCAGCGGTGTTAGGAGAGGAAAAACAGATGAAACAGGGACAAATGAAAAAAATCGGCATTGCGGTTGCTTCTTTTCTGGTGCTGGTAGTTGGCGGTGTGACAGGGGTGCACATTGTACAGGAGCAGCCGGAGGAAGTCCAGACAGCGGATGCGGTGACAACCAACAGGGATACATCACAGACGGAAGCCCCTGCACTCGCAGAAGAAACGGACACAGCGACAACGATTACCGCAGCCGTTACCTTACAGACAGAGCAGCCGGAACAGACGACAGTGGAAACGGAAGGCTCTGGCAGTGCGGTTTATTATACGTTCCGGAATGACAGCTTGCTGGATAGCCACTATGAAAAGCATGGAATAGAGATGGGGTTTGACAGTGCAGAGGCTTATGAGGCAGCAGCGAATGCCGTGATTGCAGATGAAAATGCCCTGCACAAGCAGGAAGCAGAGGACGGGGACGACATCTATTATTTAGAGGATACCAACGAATTTGTAGTCGTTTCTGGAGATGGATATATTCGGACGTATTTTGAACCGAGCAGTGGCATGGCATATTATGAGCGACAGTAGAGCAGACCGTTTGCTTTAGAGAAGATATATGGAAATGCCGTTTCATCGAACTCGCATGAAACAGGAAAGGAGCTTTTATGAAGGACTATTTGGAGATTGGAAAAATTGTCACGGTACATGGTCTGCGTGGGGATGTCAAAGTGCAGCCATGGTGTGATTCACCGGAATTTTTATGTGCATTTCCGGTTCTGTATCTCGGAAAAGAGAAAAAAGAAGTGGAAGTTCTCGATGCCCGTGTCCAGAAAAATATGGCGATTCTCCGTCTGGACGGCTATGAAACTGTGGAGCAGGCGGAAACCCTCCGCAATCAGATGCTTTACCTGCATCGGGAAGATGTGGAACTGGAGGAAGGCACCTATTTTGTACAGGACTTAATCGGACTGGATGTGCTGGATGCAGACAGCGGTGTTTCCTATGGAACTTTGAAAGATGTCTTGCAGACTGGTGCGAATGATGTCTATGTGGTACAGCCGGAGGGTGGAAAAGAAGTGTTGATTCCAGCCATTCCAGATGTGGTTGTGGAAACCGATCTGGAAGCAGGCTGTATGAAAATCCGACCGCTGGAGGGACTGCTGGATGCAAATTGACATTGCAACCCTGTTTCCAGAGATGTGCGAAGCCGTCTTGCAGGAGAGCATTCTCGGCAGAGCCAGAAAAAACGGTGCCCTGTCCGTACAATGCTGGAACATTCGGGATTATACGTTGAACAAGCATAAACGGGTGGATGATGTGCCGTATGGCGGCGGTCGGGGCATGGTCATGCAGGCAGACCCGATTTACCGCTGCTGGGAGGCAGTCTGTGCCGAACGGCAGACCACGCCGCACTGCATCTATCTCTCCCCTAAGGGAACGGTCTTCACACAGCAGAAAGCAGTCGAGCTGTCCCAGAAAGAACATTTATTTTTGCTTTGTGGGCATTATGAGGGTATTGATCAGCGAATTTTGGATACCATAATAGACGAGGAGATTTCCATCGGGGATTATGTGCTGACTGGCGGGGAACTGCCGGCACTGGTGCTGACGGATGCCGTCGCCAGAATGTGCAGCGGGGTGCTGCCGGATGCGGTTTGTTTTGAAGAGGAAAGTCACTATAATGGATTGCTGGAGTATCCGCAGTATACTCGTCCAGAGGTCTGGCATGACCAAACTGTACCAGCTGTTTTGCTCTCTGGACACCATAAAAATATCGAAACATGGCGATTTGCTGCCAGTCTTGCGGAAACAAAGGAGAAACGGCCGGATTTGTACGCAAAGTATGTTGACAAAAAATAGAGAAAAACAGTTGTGGCATTTTAACAAAGTGTGAGAGAAAAAAATTGGCGTTTTCCACTGTTGTGATTATACACAAAAGCGGTTTGATTGGAAAACGAGGTTTGCGACAATGCATAGAATTTTTTTGGAAAAGCACCTTTTTTCGCAAATTGTGCGTTGACAGATGCGGGGAAATCGGGTATAATAAGAACAGTGAAAGGCAAAGTAAAACACAATGCTGCAATGCAAGTGGAAAAGTAAATTTTCAATACGAAGATGGGAGAGTTTGTTTATGTACAGTAAAGACGTAATGGTACAGAATCAGGTTGGTTTACATGCAAGACCGGCTACATTCTTTATTCAGAAGGCGAATGAGTTCCGTTCCTCTATCTGGATTGAAAAGGAGGAACGCCGTGTGAATGCCAAGAGCTTGCTGGGCATTTTGTCCCTCGGGATTATTGGCGGTACACAGATTAAGATCATTGCAGACGGTTCGGATGAACAGGCTGCGGTGAATGCACTGGTAGACCTCGTAGAGAGTGGTTTTAGCGACGAAAATAGATAAAACACTTGCCTTTTCACAGCAGATGCAAAATGTCATATATCACAAATTTTTGTGAAAACTCACAGGAGAGAACACCCGAAAGGGCATTCGTTCTTCTGTGAGGTTTTTTATATTGTTTTTTTCATTAAGATCCAGCTTGTCCAAATCGTACCATGTTCTCGCAGAAAATACCATAGCCCTTTGTCGGGTCATCTACAAAAACATGTGTCACAGCTCCCACCAGTTTGCCATTTTGCAGGATGGGACTGCCACTCATTCCCTGCACGATGCCGCCGGTTGTTTCCAGCAATGCCGGATCCGTCACTTCAATGACCATATTCTGTGTGCTGTCACTGCCGTTGTAGTCAATTTCTGTGATTTCGATGGTGTAGGCACTGGGTTCGCTGCCGGAAATGGTACAGAGTATGGTTGCCTCGCCAGGGACCACTTCCTGTTTAAATGCCATGGGAATTGCTTCAGCATCCGGTGCCGGATTCTCGTTCAATGTGCCGAATACGCCGCAGCGGTTGTTGCAGAGCAGTGTACCGAGCGGGTCGGCATCTTCTAAAAATTGTCCTTGCAGCATACCGGGACTGCCGGCACTGCCCTTGAGAACGGATTGAATCTGTACCGCACAGGCTTCTCCTTCAGAAATGGGAATGCACGCACCTGTATCGGTGTCACAGACAGGGTGCCCCAGTCCGCCGAATGCACCGCTTTCTGGTTCATAAAATGTTAAGGTTCCCACACCGGCTGTACTGTCTCGCACCCATAAACCCGTTTCATATTGTTGGTCTGCTGTGGAATAGACAGGAGAGACGGTGATATCTTTCGCTTCTCCTTCTCTGGTGATGTGGAACGTCAGCGATGCACCGGCAGCCGTGCGGATACAGTTCCGTACTTCTTCTCCGCTGCAAACAGACGTTTCGTTGATTTGGTGAATCATATCTCCTTTTTGCAGTCCGGCTTCTTCTGCTGGGCAGCAGCTGCCGTCTTTGCTTTCTACATTGCCGAATCCAACAATCATAACCCCGTCCATGTGCAGCTTGATGCCGAATGGTTGTCCGCAGGGCACCAACGACGGTGCTGTAATGGATTGCACTGAAACTGTTTTAATCGGCACCACACCAAACAAACACAAGGTGCATTGTTCCTCAGTGGAAACGGTACTGGAAAAGGCTGCCTTGACCTGTTCTGGTTCTGGTTCCGTCGTAATGTGCAGAGCGGTAGAAAGGGACAGCGTGGTGCCGCTCTGCACGTAATAGCTGTCCGGCAGCCGCCATGCATAATATCCGGCAGCTGCATAGACCGGCACAACTGCGAGCAGCATTGCCGCAGCAAGGCGGCGAAAACATGTTTGCATAAATTGCCTTCTTTCTTTAAAATGAAGAACGCCGTTGCTGCGTTCCAAGGTTACTATGTACGAAAACGGCTGGATTATCGCATACAAATGACAGGCGGTTTTCCGCCCGAAAATCGGCAGGCTGGCAACCAGTTTTCTTGCAGTTGTCAAGTTCCATGTTGGAACAGGCAATCTGAAAAAGTAACAAGATTGTCGCAATTTCTTCTTACTGATTCGAGAAAAACGGAAAAGAATACGAAGGAATAAACTTCTTATGAAATTATCGTTTTCTATTTTGTGATTTTTTATAAATTCCCTCTTTTTTCGACAAAATTCGACAACATTTACTATTGCATCATTGTTTTTAATGTGTTAAAATAATGAATGTAGGTCAGGAAAAGGAGGAGACCCAAAATGGACAACAAAATTAAAGTATTGATTGGAGATGACAGTGCGGAATATGGTATCGCATGTGCCAGTAGTCTGCGAGCCGCAGGCTTGTACGTCATCACCAGAAGAAAGGATGGACGGACGCTCGTGGATTCGATTCAGCATGATGCACCGGATGTGGTCATTGTGGATGCGATTCTGCCGAATCTGGACGCAATGGAACTGATGCGGCGTGTCCGTGCTGCAAACGGAAAGCAACCCTATTTTATTGTGACTTCTGCATACGATAGTGCATTTATAGAAAAACAGGCGATGGAGTCAGGTGCATCTTATTTTATGCTGAAGCCGTTCAATCTGGAGATGTTGGCACAGCGGATTTTCCGTTTGGTGCAAGGGGAACAGACAACCAATTCCGGTAATAGAGAGGAAGAAGATCTGGAATTTGTTGTAACAGAAACCATTCATCAGCTGGGTGTGCCGGCACACATCAAAGGCTATCATTATTTGCGAGTGGCGATTTTGCTTTCGATTGACAACCAGGAATTGTTGGAAAGCGTGACCAAAATGTTGTATCCGGCTGTGGCAAAGCATTTTGATACAACCTCGTCCCGTGTAGAACGTGCGATTCGACATGCGATTGAAATTGCATGGGATCGAGGCGATTTGGATACATTAAATACATTTTTCGGGTACACGGTGAATACTGCAAAGGGAAAACCGACCAATTCTGAATTTATTGCATTGATTACCGATAAACTGCGGCTGCAATACCGCCGGAACAAGAGGCGGTGGGCGTAAAAAGCCGCATATATATATTATGCAGGAGGCTGAAAGAATATGCAATTTGAGAAAAAAGCACTTTCGGAAGTACAGTGGAATCCGTTTGAAATGATTGGAACACAGTGGTATTTACTGACTGCCGGCAATCTGGAAGACTACAACACCATGACAGCATCTTGGGGATTTATGGGCGTCATGTGGGGAAAACCGTCTTTTCTCTGCGGTGTTCGTACAAACCGGCATACACTTTCTTTTATGGAAAAAAATGACTGCTTCAGCGTGTCTTTCTTTGGAGAAGACCAGCGAGCTGCCTTACAGTTCTGCGGAACACATTCCGGCAGAGACTGCGATAAGGCAAAAGAAACGGGATTGACACCGATTGCCATCGATGGTGTGACAGCATTTGCGGAAGCCAATCTGGTTTTGATCTGCAAAAAGCAGTATACGGATCTGCTGAAGCCGGAAGGATTCCTCCTGCCGGAAACATATGAGAGATGGTATCATACCGATCCATTACACAAACTGTTTATCGGCGAAGTGCTCGCCGCTTATGAGAGAACAGAACACTAAAAGATAAAAAGATTGAGGGATTGCAATGACGGACAGTCATGCAAAAAAAGAACATGCGATATCAAATAAAAAATGCCAAACAGAAAAGCTGTGTCCTGACTTTCATAGGATGCAGCTTTTTTGCGTGATTCCGGCTGTTTATGCAGCAGGAATGAATATATGCAACGAAAAGGCTGAAAATATACAACTAAAATGAATAATATTCAAAAAAGGCGGATTAACAAAAAATTTTCATGCATATTTATGCAGAAATACTTGACATTTTTGAAAAAGCGTGTATAATAGAAAACAGAAACGGTAAGCGTGCTTTTTTGTTGTGTGCGGTTGCCGGTGACAATTTTTGAATCAAAAAATGGAGGGGTTCCCTTATGGCAAAAGAAATTAAAAAAGTCGTCCTGGCTTATTCCGGCGGACTGGATACATCTATTATTATTCCGTGGCTGAAAGAAAACTACAATAACTGCGAAGTCATCGCTGTTTCCGCTGACGTGGGGCAGGGTACCGAACTGGACGGTCTGGAAGAAAAGGCAATCAAGACTGGTGCATCTAAGCTGATTGTTCTGGATCTGAAGGATGAGTTTGTAGAAGATTATGTATTCCCGACCGTACAGGCTGGTGCCGTGTATGAAAACCGGTATCTGCTGGGTACTTCTTTTGCAAGACCGATCATTGGTAAGCGACTGGCTGAAATTGCCCTCGAAGAGGGAGCAGATGCGATCTGCCATGGTGCAACCGGTAAGGGCAACGATCAGGTACGGTTTGAGCTGGCAATCAAGGCATTTGCTCCGGATATGAAGATTATCGCTCCGTGGAGAGAATGGAGCATTAAGAGCCGTGACGAGGAAATCGACTATGCAGAAGCACACAATATTCCGCTGAAGATCAATCGGGAAACCAATTACTCTAAGGATAAGAACCTGTGGCACCTTTCTCACGAAGGTCTGGATCTGGAAGATCCGGCAAATGAGCCGCAGTATGAAAAGGAAGGCTTTTTGGAACTGGGCGTTTCTCCGCTGCAAGCTCCGGACAAGCCGACCTATGTTACCATTCACTTTGAAAAGGGCATTCCGACTGCCATTGACGGCAAGGAAATGAAGGGTGTAGAAATCGTAGAGACTCTGAACAAGCTGGGCGGTGAAAACGGAATCGGTCTGGCTGACCTGGTAGAAAACCGTCTGGTCGGCATGAAGTCCAGAGGCGTATATGAAACACCGGGCGGTACGATTCTGTACCATGCACATGATGTACTGGAAACCATCACACTGGACAAGGAAACCGCAAGAATCAAGCAGTATCTGAGCATTAAGTTTGCAGACATTGTATACAACGGTCAGTGGTATACACCGCTGCGGGAAGCTCTGACGGCATTTGTCAATGAAACCCAGAAGACGGTAACGGGTGATGTCAAGCTGAAGCTGTACAAGGGCAACATCATCAATGCTGGTGTCACTTCTCCGTATACGCTGTATGATGAAGAGGTTGCAACCTTTGATGCAGAAGACGTTTACAACCAGAAGGATGCAGAAGGCTTTATCAATCTGTTCGGTCTGCCGATTCATGTAAAGGCAAAGCTCGACCAGAAGCGTGGCAAGTAAGCAACTGTATTTACGAGGAATCCAAACAGAAAAGCCGGCTTACATGCCGGCTTTTTTCGATAATACACCGTGAGAGAAAAGACAGAAATGAATTTATGTGCAGAGAAAGGAAGTTATCTATGGCTTTATGGGCAGGAAGATTTTCAAAGGAAATTGATGCGGGTGTAAATGCATTCAACTCCTCCATCTCCTTTGATGCAAGAATGTACCGGCAGGATATTCAGGGCAGCATTGCCCACGCCACGATGCTGGGCGACTGCGGCATTATTTCCAAGGAGGATAGTGCACAGATTATACAGGGCTTACAGGAAATTCTGGCGGATTTAGACAGCGGTAAGCTGGAATTTGACCCGAATGCAGAAGATATTCATATGTTTGTTGAAGCAGAACTGACCAAGCGGTACGGGGATGTTGGCAAGCGGTTACATACCTCCCGTTCCAGAAATGATCAGGTTGCACTGGACTTGCGGCTGTATCTGCGGACAGAAATTGCAGAAATTCGCACACTGGTGCGGAAGCTCTGCAAAACGCTGGTGAACGTGGCAGAGCAGCACACCGAAACGGTGATGCCGGGGTATACCCATTTACAGAGAGCACAACCGGTGACCTTTGCACACCACCTGCTGGCTTATGTGCAGATGTTGCTGCGAGACCTCGGCAGACTGGATGACACGGAAAAGCGAATGAACGTCTGCCCGTTGGGCAGCGGTGCACTGGCAGGCACAACCTATCCCATCAATCGGGAACAGACCGCAAGTTTGCTGGGCTTTGATGCACCCATGGCAAACAGTCTGGACGGTGTTTCCGATCGGGATTATTGTATTGAACTGGCAAATACCATTTCCATGATTATGATGCACCTGTCCCGTTTTTCTGAGGAAGTCATTCTCTGGTGTTCGTGGGAATTTAAATTTATTGAATTGGACGATGCCTTTGCGACTGGCTCTTCGATTATGCCACAGAAGAAGAATCCGGATATCACGGAGCTGATTCGGGGCAAGACGGCACGGGTTTACGGTGATTTGCAGACCCTGTTGGTGATGATGAAGGGAACGCCGCTTGCCTACAATAAGGATATGCAGGAGGATAAAGAGGCGATTTTTGATGCTGTGGATACGGTGAAGCTGTGTCTGGAAACCTTTATCCCGATGATTGCCACCATGACTGTCCGGAAGGACAATATGCGGGCGGCTGCCGCAAAGGGCTTTATCAATGCAACAGACTGTGCAGACTATCTGGTCAAGAAGGGAATGCCGTTCCGGGATGCCTATAAGATTTCCGGCACATTGGTTGCGAAGTGCATTCAGGAAAATCTGACACTCGAAACCCTGCCGCTGGCAGATTATCAGGCAATGACACCGCTGTTTACCGAGGATATTTATCAGGCAATCAGTCTGGAAACCTGTGTGAAGGGCAGAATTTCGCAGGGGGGACCTTCTCCGGCGGCAGTTGCGGCACAGCTGGAGCAGGTAAAAAAGACGATGGCAGAATGGGAATAAGCTGCCGATGAAAAAACGATTAAAATGGATTGTTCCGCTCTGTCTGCTTGCTGTACTGGTACTGATACTGGGAGAATGCCTGATTGGATTGGTCTGGAATTTGGGCATGACTGCCTCTCGAATCTGGCTGATTTTTGTAATTGTTGCGACCTGTGCGGTGAGTGTTTGGCTGGGAATTCGGAACGAAAAGGAATGAGAACAATGGGAGTAAACGTATTTATTGATGGGCAGGCTGGCACAACCGGTCTGCGGATTTTAGACCGGTTTGCAAATCGGAAAGACATTACCTTGCTGCAAATTGACCCGGAAAAGCGAAAGGATGCAGCAGAACGGAAGCGGCTGATTAACAGCAGCGATTATACTTTTTTGTGTTTGCCGGATGCAGCTGCCAGAGAAGCCGTTTCGCTGGTGGAGAATCCACATGTTCGCATCATTGATGCCTCAACGGCACACCGTACCAATCCAGACTGGGCATATGGATTTCCGGAACTGTCGGCAGCCCATCGGGAAAAAATTCGGACTTCCAATCGGGTGGCAGTACCGGGTTGTTATGCAAGTGGGTTCAATGCACTGGTGTATCCGCTGGTGCAGCATGGCGTGATTGCTGCGGACTATCCGGTGCAGTGCTTTGCTGTTTCCGGCTACAGCGGCGGTGGGAATAAAATGATTGCGGAAATCGAATCACCAGATTGTCCGGCAGAGGCAAAGAGTCCGAGATTTTACGGCTTGGCAAACAATCACAAGCACTTGCCGGAGATGCAGAAGATTTCTGGTCTGGCAAAGAAGCCGATGTTTACGCCGATTGTCGATGATTTCTTTAACGGCATGGTGGTTTGCGTGTCGGTACAGTCTGCCATTGCAGGACATACCGTGACACCGGAAGCCGTACATACCATGTTTGCAGAACACTATCAGGGGCAGCACTTTGTGCAGGTCATGCCACTGCTTTCTACAGAAGAAATGACGCCGTTCAAACTGTCGTCCAATGATTTGCGGGATACGAATCTGATGCAGATTTTTGTATTTGGGAGTGCCGATCAGGTGCTGCTGTGTGCAAGACTGGACAATCTCGGAAAGGGTGCGTCCGGTGCAGCCGTACAGTGCTTGAATATCATGATGGGCTTGGACGAAACCACCGGTCTGCTCTGATGGCAACGTGGGTGGTACATCTGCGGATAGCAGATGCTGTCCGGCAGCAGCTGTCTTGGGTTTGTTCATTGCCGGAACTGCCGTTTGTTGTGGGCAATCTTGCACCGGACGGCGGTCAAGAGATTGCTCCACATGTATACGAACCGGATTCTGCAACCACGCATTGGACACCAACTGGAAAAAAGCGAAATATTGATGCAGAAGCATTTTATCAGGCGTATTTGCAGGAACAGTCGCTAACAGCGGATGCACAGGCATTTTATCTGGGGTATTATGCACACCTGCTGACGGATGTGCAGTGGATTCGGCAGATTTTAAAGCCGCTAAAGCAGAAAATTGGGATTGCACATTTTACAGGCACACCCTATGATGCGATGCTGCGGCAAAATTTAACGTATCTGGAACAGGCGTATTGCAGAGAAATCGCATCGTTTCCGGCGTGGGAGCAGGTGCAGAAAACAAAGACGTTTCCCAATCGGTATTTGCCTTACTACAGGGAAGATACATTGACAGAGAAGCTGGAAGAACTGCGGCAGCGGTATGCAAAGTCCGTAGAGAAACCGACAGAATTTCTGGTGACGGCAGCAGAGCTGAATGCCTTTATAGAGCAGACAGTACTGCAAATTACAGAGATATTTGAGGAAAAGGGATGCATCCCATCACAAGCAGGAAAAGAGGAATGGAAATGAAAGCATTTGAAGGGTATTCTTACATAGATGGCGGCGTTTGTGCTGCCAAGGGATTTCAGGCAAGTGGAATGTACTGCGGCATCAAAAAGGCAATGGCACCGGACAGCAATGGCGGCGAAATCGGCAGCGAAAAAAATGATATTGCATTAGTGGCTGCGGATACGCTGTGCAATGCAGCAGCAGTCTACACACAAAACAAGGTAAAAGGTGCACCAGTTCTGGTGATGCAGCAGCATTTGGCAGCGACAGGCGGCAAGGCAAAGGCGGTCATTGCCAACTCCAAAAATGCCAATACCTGCAATGCAGACGGCATCGAAAAAGCAGAAGCCATGTGCAAACTGACAGCAGACGCACTGGGAGTGGCTCCGGAGGAAATTATGGTCATGTCCACCGGTGTCATCGGGCAGATTCTGCCGTTAGAGCCGATTGAAAAAGCGGTTCCAGTACTGTGCAAAACGCTGTCTCCAACTGGCAATCTTGCAGCAGCCACCGCCATTATGACGACGGATACGGTTGCAAAAGAAGTGGCGGTTTCGTTCACACTGGGCGGAAAGACCTGTCACCTCGGCGGCATGGCAAAGGGCAGCGGAATGATTCATCCAAATATGGCAACCACTTTGAACTGCATTACAACCGATGCGGCGATTTCTGCAAAGATGCTGCAAACTGCCCTGTCGGATGTGGTAAAAATCACTTATAACTGTCTGTCAGTCGATGGCGACCAGTCCACCAATGATACCTGTATGGTAATGGCGTCCGGTCTGGCTGGCAATGCAGAAATCACCACAGAGGATGCAGATTATGCAGTGTTCCGGCAGGCGTTATATATTGTCATGATGAATCTGACCCGAATGCTGGCAAAGGACGGCGAAGGGGCAACAAAACTGCTGGAGTGTACGGTATCGGGTGCAAAGGATTTGGATACCGCCATTGTCATTGCAAAGAGCGTGGTTTGTTCTCCGCTGTTGAAGTGTGCAATGTTTGGAGCCGATGCGAACTGGGGCAGAATCCTGTGTGCCGTTGGCTATGCACCGGCAGAATTTGATATTCATGCCGTTTCTGTTACGTTGGCATCTCGTGCTGGTTCCGTTCTGGTTTGTGAGCAGGGTGCAGGCGTGGCATTTTCCGAAGAAGTGGCAAAGAAAGTGCTGCTGGAAGATGAGATTCAGATTTTGGTTTCTGTGGGAGATGGAGCAGGAACGGCAACCGCATGGGGCTGTGACCTGACATATGATTATGTGAAAATCAACGGTGATTATCGTTCTTAATTGTGAGAGGAATCCGGAAAATCCGCCGAACGGCGAACTGCGGTCAAGCTGGCTCAGCTTGGCGGAGGGGTGCAGGGGAACAAGCTGTTCCCCTGCAAAGCGAACGAATTGGAACAGGCTGCTGGATAAGAAATAGTGTTCCGTCCATCGCCCTTTAAAAATAATTCTTATCGAATTTGTAAAAAGGCTGCAACGGGGGCGATGGACGATTACCCAGGCAAAAGCAGGGGTGGAACCCCCTTTTGCCGGCGGATTCCGCTCCGTTTCCCAAAAAGAACGATATTTTCAACCATACAAGAAACATTCACAATGAGAAAGGGGTATTACAGCGTGGAGGAAAATTACAATAAATTGCGTGCACAGGTGCTGGTGGACGCATTGCCTTATATTCAAAAATACAATGATAAAATTGTCGTAGTCAAATACGGCGGAAATGCCATGACGAACGACACTCTGAAACAAGCTGTCATGAGTGATATTGTACTGCTGTCACTGGTAGGGGTAAAGGTCGTACTGGTACACGGCGGCGGACCGGAAATCACGGAGATGCTGAATCGGCTGCACATTGAAAATAAGTTCATCGGCGGTCTGCGTTACACCGATAAGGATACCGTGGATGTTGTGAAGATGGTGCTTGCCGGAAAAGTCAACAAGGAACTGGTTACCCTGCTGAGTCGGAATCACGGCAAATCCCTTGGTCTTTGCGGCATTGACGGCGATATGCTGCGGGCAGAGCGGAAATTTGGACCAAACGGAGAAGATCTGGGCTATGTCGGCGACATCGTCAGCGTGAATGAGCGGCCGATTCTGGATGCACTTTCCAATGGCTATATTCCAGTCATTGCAACCGTTGCAGCCGATGAACTCGGACAGACCTATAACGTCAATGCGGATACGGCAGCCGCTCGGATTGCTGCACAGCTGGGAGCAGAAAATCTGATTTTGATGACAGATATTGCTGGTCTGCTGCGGAATAAGGATGACCCATCGACTTTGATTCCCTATGTCAATGTCAGTGAAGTGCCATTTCTGAAGCGGAAAGGCATTATCTCCGGCGGGATGATTCCAAAGATTGACTGCTGTGTGGAAGCCGTTCGCCGTGGTGTGAAGAAGACTGCTATCATTGACGGCAGAGTGCCGCATTCGATTTTGATTGAAACGCTTTCCAGTGAAGGCATTGGTACGCAGTTTCGGTAAGCAACGACGGAAATGAGGGAATCATGAGACACGCTTGTCCCCAGTGCGGGAAAAAATTTGACTATGAAAAAGAGGGATGGATCTGCCCGTTTTGTGGTTCTGTTGTGCTTGCCAGTACGGAAAAGAAAATGTATCAGGCGGAGCAGCTGAAAAAAGAGCAGAAACAACAACCACAGTCGTTTCCCAATCAGACGTATCACATACCGCAGAGAACCACCATGCAGAAAAATGGGAAGAAAAAGCTGGGGCGTGTTTTGCTTGTCTTTTTGCTGATTCCTGTGCTTTTGATTGGCGTTTCGATTGGTGTTACGTTTCCAGAATTACGGCAGCAGATGCAGGAGCAGAAACAACAAATGGAAGACGGTGTTTCCTATGTAACGGAACAGGCAGAGATGCAGAAAACGATTTCTGTTGCACCATATACGCTTTGTATTCAGCAGGCATATTTGTATCCGACTGACTTGGTGACACCGCCGAATCAGGGGCAGTATCTTGCGGTTTCCTATAGCAGTGCCGGAAAAAATTCTAAGAGCAGCATTCAGCGGATCAAAGATGTGGCATGGGCTGCTCTTCGAGATGAAACCACCAGCGATTATTTACTGCCGTTATACATCAGTGACATCAGCGGCAGCGAAACGGTACAGCGGACATTGCGGGAACAGGGAATCGACCAGGAATTGCAGGCGGAAAGCGGCATCTTGCTGTTTTTGCTGCCGGATACTGCCGATTTGGATGCCCTGACGCTCTGTATTTTTGCTGGAACGGAGAGCGAAAACAATCACCTCTATGGTCGGGATGCGGTCAACATAGAGCAGATGTATGAAATTCCGCTGACTGTGACCGCAGCACCGGAGGGAATGACGGCATGAGAACAAACAGAACAGGAAAGTTATTTCGGATTGTATGTATGATTGTGCTGTTGCTGCTGGTGGCAGAGATTGTAGTTTGGAACTGGATGTCCAAACAGTATGACAAGATTGGCAGGACATCCGATGCCGATTTGCGGATTGAACGAGCGGTTTTGTATCTGGGCAGGGAAGACGGTCAGCAGGGAGAACGCTATTTGATTGCCTCTTTGCATAACAACGGCAGTACAACAGAACGATATTTGCCGAATCTCTATGTCACAGAGGAAACGGAGCCCTATATCAGAGGGGAATCTTTAGTGCCGGTTTCTTACTATGAGGCAATCAATGCCGCAGGAGCGAGCAACTTTGATTATTATCTCTGTATTCCGCCGGGACAGACGGTAGAAGTTTTTTATACTTTGACGGAACAGGATTGCAGGGAACTAGAAGCCATGCAGCAGAACGGTGGACAGTTGTATGTGTATCTGCCGGAACGGGAAACGATGCAGCCGGTTTGTGTACCGTTGCAATCCATAGAAATTGTGGCAAGCTGAACGTTCCCCTCTCCATCGACAAAAGGGAAAGAGCGTCTCTAAACAAGGGAGATAAGATACTATTTGTAAAATATTAAAATCGCAAAAATTCATCCCACTGATGATATAAAAAGGAGGTATTTCACATGACCACACAGGAAAAACTGAAT
>JAEDGE010000027.1 GCA_016297675.1 Oscillospiraceae bacterium | reverse complement strand
AGGAACTGGTATGAACGATCGAAACCGAGCATTGAAACCATTTGTTCCACAGCCGGATGATGATTTGATTGTCTGTCGCTGTGAGGAGATTACAAAGGGAGAAATTCGCCGTGCGGTACATGATGGGATGTTTACTTTGACAGAAATTCGTCGCTATCTGCGAACCGGTATGGGACTTTGTCAGGGACAAACCTGCACGAAACTGGTAAAGGGCATTGTAGCACGAGAACTGGGCGTTCGTCCGAATGAATTGGAACCGGCAACGGGCAGAGCACCCATGCGGCCGATTGCCATGCGGACTTTGGCACAGGATAAGGAGGAGACAAAATGAATGCAGAAGTGATTATTGTTGGCGGCGGCATCATTGGATGTGCAGCAGCGTATAACCTTGCAAAGAATGGCGTTTCCGTACTGGTGCTGGAGGGTAGTGAACATATTGGTAACGGCGGTTCGACCCGAAATGGCGGTGGCGTGCGGCAGTCTGGACGGGATCCACGGGAATTGCCGCTGGTGATGTATGCCATTCAGCATATCTGGCCGCAGCTTTCTGATATGTTGGATACCAATGTGGAATATTATCAGGAAGGGAATCTGCGGCTTGGCAGTACACCGGCACATCAGAAGATTCTGGAAGGGTTAACAGAGCGTGCAGCCGCTTGTGGCTTGGATGTCAGAATGATTTCGGGTGATGAGGCGAGGCGAATCAATCCCTATCTCTCGGATGCTGTCACCTGTGCAAGCTGGTGTCCAACAGATGGACATGCCAATCCTTTGATGGCGACTATGGGGTATTACAAGATGGCTCGTCGGTTAGGAGCACATTTTATTTCCGGCGAAAAAGTGGTGGAACTGCGGAAAATCAAGGGAGCAGTCCGGCAAGTGGTGACAGAATCGGGCAATATTTATGAGGGTGATAAGGTTATCTTAGCTGCCGGCTATGAGAGTCGTTTCATTGCTTCTACTGTTGGGATTGATGTGCCGATGCAGCCGGTTTTGCTGGAAACGTTGGTCACAGAAGCAGTTGCTCCAATGTTTTGGCAGATGCTTGGCACAGCGGATGCAGATTTCTATGGACATCAGACGGAACATGGTTCTTTTGTTTTTGGTTTGAACTCCGGATTAGAGCCGTATGCCAAACCGGGAAGACCCGTTTCCTCCAGCATAGCAGCTTCAGCTGCTTGCAGAGGTATTATGCATTATTTTCCTTCTCTTGCAGACATCAAAGTGGTGAGAACTTGGGCAGGTTGGATGGATTCCTGTGTTGACCATGTACCAGTTATCAGTAATGTGGAGGAGGTACCGGGTTTGATTCTTGCCTGTGGTTTTACAGGACATGGATTTGGAATTGCTCCCGCAGTCGGATTGGTTTTGTCACAATTGGCAATGGAGCAGGAAACCGCAGTAGATTTATCATCGTTGCGGTATGATCGATTTACAAAGTAAACTGCTTATACACAGAAAATCACAGTTCGTATTTTTACAATTTTTTTGTGGCATGCAGTGCTATAATAACACATGAAAAGACAAAGATGTCGAGTTTCCAAATGGAAATTCGGCATTTTTTTATTTTCAAATAAAAAACTGTTTTTTGAAAAACAGAATGGAGGAAACAGATGAAACTGTCAAGAGTGGAGATTATTACAGGGATTTCTAAAATTGAACCATTAAAGAAGGCATTGGGAAAGTTCCATATCACTGGGATGACGGTCTATCAGGTATTGGGCTGTGGCGTGCAGCATGGTACACAAGAATTTGAGGTGGAAGAAAAAAACAAGGAAATCAGCCTGCTTCCGAAAGAAGTCGTTATGATGGTACTGCCAACAGAAGAAGTGGATGCTCTGTTGGAATTTGTGAAGAAAGAGCTTTATACTGGTCACATCGGAGATGGTAAAATCTTTGTTTCTGATGTTACAAATGTGGTACGGGTTCGTACTGGTGAAGAAGGGTATGATGCTCTGATGTACGGTGAAAAATGACAGCAGATTTGAGAAAAGGAGTGGATAAAAGATGGAACAGAAAAAACTGGGTTTGCCAAGTGTTGTGGCAACTGGTGTTGGTTTGATTGTTGCAACCAGCTGTCTGCTCTCCATTGGACAAGGGACAGCGGCAATCGGGCTACCTTTTATCATTACTATGGTAATTGCCTGTGCATTTAATATTTTGACAGCCTTTTCTATTTGTGAGTTGAATGCCCTGATGCCGAATCTGACAGGCGGTATGGCACAATATACGCTTGCCTGTTTCGGACCGTTTGTTTCGATTGTGATTACCGTGGGTGGATATTTGACTTGTCAGACGATTATGGGCAGTTCCGAAGCTGCAATGTTTGGAAATACGCTGAGCAGTGTTTTTCCAGACATTCCGATTTCGGCTTCCACCTATTCCATTGTTTTGATTCTGATTCTGGCAGGATTGAATTGGTTTGGTGTGGATATGTTTGCAAAGATTCAGAACATTGTTGCATACGGTTTAATTGGTTCTCTGATTTTTCTGGGGATTATGGGGACATTTCGGCTTGGTACAGGGCAAGTGGTAGAACAGGAAGCAGTTCTTTCCTCGAAACCGAGCGATGTTTTTTCTCTGTTGGGGCTGGCATTTTTCCTGTTTATTGGAATTGAGTTTATCATTCCTATTTCGTCTCAGGTGAAAAATGCCAGAAAAAAAGTGCCAATCGGGATGGTTATCAGCTTGCTTGTGATTTTGGTGATGCAGATTTTTGTTTGTATTGGATTTCGTCACTATACGCCGTGGGAGGAATTGGGTGCCAGCACAGTCCCGCATATTCTATATGGTACCCTGTTGTATGGAAAAGTGGGTACAATTTGGATGACTGTGATTTCCTTGCTTGCCGTTATCAGCACATTGAATACAGCCATGTTTTCTATTTCTCAGATCTGTTCTGGCATAGCAAAAATCAATTTGCTGCCGTCTATATTCTTGCGGAAAAATCGAAGAGGGACACCGTATGTGGGATTGCTGTTGGTTGCAGCTGCGATGATTCTCATCAATATTACAGGGCTTTCCACCAGTGACCAGCTGACTTTCTTGATTCTGACAGGCTGCACGTTCTGGATTTTTTCCTATATCATTCTGCATTTTGATGTGTTGATTCTCCGGAAACGGCTGCCCAAAGCTCCACGGACATTCAAACTGCCATTTGGACCGGTGATTCCGATTATTGGAATCCTTGGAAATGCGTTTATGATTTACAATATTGATTCTAATTGGGAAGTGAAGAAGAAAATCTACCTGATTTTTATCATTGTGCTTGCAATCCTCTCTGTTTATGCGGTGATTTGGATTCAGTGTGTGATGAAACGTCCGATGTTTCAGGCATATCAGATCAAAGAGGTTATGGCAATGGAAACGGATTTGTATCAGATTCATCATAATCCTGTACTGGCGAAACGACTGCATCTGAAAGCAGAACCAGAAGTCGAAAGTGTTCCGGCAGATACTAATACGGGCACTCGTCCGGTTTCATAATAAAAAGAGAGCTGTTATATCTTGATAGGGATGTAACAGCTCTCTTTTCTAAGAAATTGAAAATGGATTTGTGTGTTTTTTCAAAAGGTACTTGCAATTTACGTTTTCATGTGCTATACTAAATACGGATTCATGAATCCCATTTTATTGAAACAATTGAATCAAAATAAACGGTGCCTTTGATGAATGGATCAGAGGGTAAAAGGGAAACAGGTGAAAGTCCTGTACGATCTCGTCACTGTAATGGGGGAGCAGGAAGCAATTGTGCATCTGCACAGTCACTGACAATTTGTTGGGAAGGCTGCTTTTTGTGAAGAGCCCGTAGTCAGGAAACCTGCCGTTTATTGGTACAGGAAAGATAGATTCCAGATCACGAGGTATTGATCGTACTGTTTTTAGGCACTGCTTCTTTTTGAAGTAAGGGCCTGATTGTTGTGCTTTCTACTCGTTTTCGGGCGGAAGGCATTTTTTCGCTTTCTGCTCTCTATGTTATCTATTTTTAAATAATTAGTATGATAACAGAAAAGGAGTATTCTAACATGAAAAAATTAGCAATTCTCACAACGGCGTTGGCAATGACCACTGCAATATTATCCGGTTGTTCCGGAGAAACCAGTACAGACACAGAAAGTTCCAGCAGTGAGACTGTTTCAACAGTTGAAACCAATAGCGTTTCCATAGAAGAAACGGCAGAGGATGAGGAGAATTATGACACCGGAGATGCATCTCTGGATAACATCCGCAATCAGGATGAGATTGGGGAGAAGGAGTTGTTGGTGCTTAGCTTTGGAACAAGCTATAATGATAGCCGCCGCTTGACCATTGGTGCCATTGAAAATGATTTAGAGAAAGCTTTTCCAGATTATGCCGTGAGAAGAGGGTTTACTGCAAATATCATTATTGATCATGTACAGCGTCGTGACGGCATTTTGATTGACGATGTAGATGCCGCTCTGAACAGAGCCGTAAACAATGGCGTAAAGACACTTGTGGTACAGCCGACGCATTTGATGCATGGTTTGGAGTATGATGAGTTGGTGGAAGCCGTTTCCGAATATGCAGATGCCTTTGAGCAAGTGGTATTTGGGGAACCGCTTTTAAGCAGTGATGAAGATTTTTCCAGAGTGGAAAAGGCAATCAAAGAATGGACAGCAGAGTATGATGACGGAGAAACGGCAATCTGTTTTATGGGACACGGTACAGAAGCAGCATCCAATGCGGTGTATCAGAAAATGCAGGATCTGCTGACGGCAGACGGCTATACCAATTATTTTGTGGGTACGGTAGAAGCAGAACCGTCCTTAGAAGATGTATTGGCTGCGATACAGGCAGGAAATTATAAGCGTGTCATTCTGGAACCATTGATGGTGGTTGCAGGTGACCATGCCAACAATGATATGGCAGGCGATGAGGAAGATTCTTGGAAAACAGCGTTTGAGGCAGCCGGTTATGAAGTGGAATGTCTGCTTCGTGGATTAGGTGAAAATGAAGCCATTCGGGAAATTTATGTGGAACATGCACAGGCTGCTATCGATTCATTGGAAAAATAAGCGTTCTATGATGTATTTACAATAGATCTCTTCGGAATCTGGTGGTTCGAAAGTTCCCGAGGAGGTCTAATAACTGTGCGGCTCGAATCCATTCGAGCCGCTTTTTATGAAAGGTGAAATGAGATGAAAAAAAATAATTTCTTTGTATTATTGGCATTCTGCACGGTTTCCACAATGCTGTGCAGTTGTGGAACTGGTGTCAACTCTTCTTCTGATGATGTGTCCGGATCAGACAATACCGCACAGACAACAAACAACCCCGCAGTGGCATCACCAGATGAAACAGCAGCACCACAGGATGTGCTGGAAGATGGCATGACAGCAGTATATGGCACAGATTTGAAAGATGGAGTGTATTCCGTTCAGGTGGATTCCAGTTCCTCCATGTTTTGTATTACAGAATGCGAATTGACGGTAAAAGATGGAGAAATGACTGCTGCAATGAAAATGGGCGGAACCGGTTATTTGTATGTTTATATGGGAACGGCACAGGCAGCAGCAGAAGCGAATCCAAACAGCTATCTTTCATTTGTAGAAAATGCCGATGGCACGCATACATTTACAGTCCCTGTCGCAGCATTGGATGCAGCAATAGACTGTGCGGCATTCAGCAAAAACAAAGAAAAATGGTATGACCGCACATTGGTTTTCCGTGCAGATTCGCTTCCTGCTGATGCATTTATCAAAGATCAAAGCACATCCATAGAAGATCTGGCATTGCAGGATGGAGATTATCTTATAGCAGTTACACTGGAGGGTGGTTCCGGAAAGGCAAGTGTGCATTCTCCGGCAAAGTTGACAGTAGAAAGTGGCACGGCAACGGCAGAAATTATCTGGAGCAGTTCAAATTACGACTATATGAAGGTAGATGGTGTGCAGTACGATCCTGTGAATACAGAAGGAAATTCTGTGTTTGAGATTCCGGTTTCCGGTTTTGATTATAAAATGCCGGTTTCCGCTGATACGACTGTCATGAGTACGCCGCATGAAATCGAATACACACTGTATTTCGATTCAACCACAATAGAAAAGCAATGAAACAACAAAAACAAATATTATTCCTCCTGCTTCTTTGTCCGATTCTTTTGACTGCTTGTACAGCATCCCGTTTGACAACCACAGAAACCGACTGGACAAGCCGTTCTCCCATCGGCAGCATGGAATTGCAGTATGCAGAGCAATTTACCGTGACGTATTACCCCGATGATTATGCATGGATTACCATTGGGGAGGAACAGCAGTGTTTACTGGTTCCAGAAAATCAACCCGTTCCAGAGGGGCTGGATGATTCTGTTACAATCATCCAGCAGCCGGTCAGTCATCTTTATCTGGCAGCGTCTTCCTGCATGGATCTATTGGACGGTTTGGGTGCACTGGATTCTGTTCGCATGACGAGTACTAAGATAGAGGATTGGAGTTTACCAGCAGTACAGCAGGCGATGGAAGAGAATGAGATCCTCTATGTTGGCAAATACAGCACACCGGACTATGAAACCATCCTCTCTGAAAACTGTAATTTGGCAATTGAGTCTACCATGATTTATCATAGACCTGAGACAAAGGAACAGCTTGAAACGTTGGGCATTCCGGTGATGGTAGAGCAGTCCAGCTATGAATCGCATCCGCTGGGACGGCTGGAATGGATCAAGTTATATGGTCTGCTCTTGGACAAAGAGGAGGAGGCAGAGGCACTGTTTCAGGAACAATCTGCAAAGCTGGAACATATCCAAACCGATACAGAGGCAGATACAAATACAAATACAAAGAAAACAGTGGCTTTTTTCTATTTGAGTACAAACGGTGCTGTCAATGTGCGAAAACCGGGCGACTATATTTCTAAGATGATCGAACTGGCAGGGGGAAAGTATATTTTTTCTGCATCCGATTTGCATGTGGAGGAAAACGCATTGTCTACCATGAATATTCAAATGGAAACATTCTACGCCTTGGCGAAGGATGCAGATTATTTGATTTACAACAGTACAGTTGATGGAGAACTGGATACGATGGAACAGCTGCTGCAAAAAAATGCCTTGCTGCATGATTTTAAAGCCGTCAGGAACGGCGATGTCTGGTGTACAGAAAAAAATATGTTTCAGCAGACAACGGGAACGGCAGATATGATTGCCGATCTGCATAAAATTGTGACTGGAGAAGCCGATACAGAAACGCAGCTTACCTTTCTGCATCGTTTAAACTGACAGGAGGAGTAGGATGAAACAAAAGCGGAGAATACGATATGGAACCAGTTATCTTTTACTGATCGGGATACTTTGTATGTTGTTTGCTGTGAATTTGTGTTCCGGCAGCACAAATCTCACGATTCAGCAGGTAGTGGATACATTATTGCATCCAGATCATCAAAGTACAATGTGGAATATTCTCTGGGAGATTCGGCTTCCCCGTATATTATCCGCTGTGATTTTGGGTGGTGCTTTGTCTGTTTCCGGTTTTTTACTACAAAACTTTTTTGCGAATCCCATTGCAGGTCCCTATATTTTAGGCATTTCGTCTGGTGCGAAACTGACAGTGGCATGGATGATGGTTTTCTTTCTGGGAAAAGGCGTTACACTGTCTTCGGCAGCATTGGTTGGGACAGCCTTTGTTGGTTCTATGATTTCTATGGGGTTTATCCTGTTGATTGCCGGAAAGGTGCGAAAAATGTCGCTGCTCATTATCAGTGGTGTGATGATTGGATATATTTGTTCTGCTATTACAGATTTTGTTGTGACCTTTGCAGAGGATTCCAATATTGTGAATTTGCATAACTGGTCTATGGGCAGCTTTTCCGGTACAAGTTGGAGTGATATCCGTACCATGACGGTGGTTGTAGCGACAGCATTCCTTCTGACATTCCTATTGTCAAAGCCAATGGGAGCTTACCAGTTGGGAGAAGTCTATGCCCAGAATTTAGGCGTTCCGATTCGGC
This sequence comes from Oscillospiraceae bacterium, assembly GCA_016297675.1. Lineage (GTDB taxonomy): Bacteria > Bacillota > Clostridia > Oscillospirales > Ruminococcaceae > Ruminococcus_C. The sequence goes on along the minus strand of JAEDGE010000027.1, from coordinate 9,139 downwards.
TGTTTCGTGTGGCATTGATTTTGCTGTCCAGTATTTTATCTGCCTGTGTTACGGCATTTGCAGGACCGATTTCCTTTGTTGGCATTGCCGTTCCGCATTTGGTGAAAAGTCTGTTTCAGACGGCAAAACCGATTGTAGTAATGCCTGCCTGTTTTTTAGGTGGTTCGGTCTTCTGTCTGTTTTGCGACCTGATTACAAGAACGGTATTTGCACCGACAGAGTTGAGTATTAGTTCTGTCACAGCTATTTTTGGAGCACCCATTGTGATTTGGATGATGCTGCGTCGTGATAGAAAAACGAAGAAAGGAGCATGAATATGCAGGAAATCGTTCTTCATACTCACCAATTGGCAGTTGGATATCACAAACAAGCATTGATTCAGGACATTACTTTTTCTGTAAAATCCGGACAGATTCTGACCTTGATTGGTCCGAATGGTGCAGGAAAATCTACCATTCTAAAAAGTATTACACGACAGTTACAGCCAATTGCCGGAACGGTCTATTTAAAAGGGCAATCCATTGCACAAATGCCAGAGCGTGCATTGGCACAAACCATGTCGATTTTCATGACACAGAGAATAGAAACAGAACTGATGCGATGTGAGGATGTGGTAGAATCGGGGCGGTATCCGTATACTGGACGCTTGGGTATTTTGTCAGATGCCGATCATCAAAAGGTAAGAGAAGCCATGCGATTGGTGCATGTGGAAGACTTGGCAGACAAGGATTTCAACCGCATCAGTGACGGACAGCGGCAGCGTGTGATGCTTGCCAAGGCGATTTGTCAGGAGCCAGATGTTTTAGTTTTAGACGAACCAACTTCCTTTTTGGATATTCGGCATAAGTTGGAACTGCTGCATCTTTTAAAAGAGTTGGTGAGAGAAAAACAGTTAGCGGTCATTCTATCTCTGCATGAGTTGGATTTAGCACAAAAAATTTCTGATTATGTGATGTGTATCCGTGGCGATTATGTGGATCGCTGCGGTACGCCGGAAGAGATCTTCACAGACCGTTATATTTTAGATTTATACCATGTTACCTGTGGCAGCTATCATGCATTATATGGATCTCTGGAGATGAAAGCCCCTGAAGGTGCTCCACATATTTTTGTCATTGGCGGTGGTGGTTTGGGCATTCCCATTTATCGAAAATTACAGCGGAAGTCCATTCCGTTTGCCGCAGGGATACTGCATGAAAATGATTTGGATTATCCTGTTGCGAAGGCATTGGCATCTCAGGTCGTTGCAGAAAAAGCATTTGAGCCTATTTGCGAGACAACATTGCAGGATGCCATACAAGTGATGGCATCCTGTGAAAAGGTGCTATGTTGTTTGCCACAGTTTGGATCTCTGAATGCAAAAAATCGGAAACTGTTAGAACTTGCATCAGAAGCAGGAAAATTGATTTCATCAATATAAAATACAAACGCTCACGATGAATGTCATTGATGAGCGTTTTCTATATCACAATTGAGATTTATACAAAGCTTGAATCATTGAGAGAAAAACTATAAATGAGCACGTATCGTCATTTTGCACAATAATTCTCTACCATTTACGCCATTTTCGCAATCAAAAACAGGTTTATCATCTGAAATTGCGACATAGTTTTGTGCAAGTTGCTGGAAATGCTCATTTATAGAGGAAAATTTAAAAAGGGGTCTTCTCAAAAATGGTCAGGTATGTTATAATTGAAATGAAACATAGGAATAACAAAGAAAATAATAACGTGATTGAAAAATACATACATACATAAATATATAATGTAATTTTTTATATTTTTAAATAAATTTATATTAAAAAAGAGGATGCGCTATGAGAGTGATTGAAACAGACCGTCTAACAAAGTACTATGGGAAAAGTCGTGGAATTATTGACTTGAATCTGATGGTGGAAGAAGGTGAATTTTTTGGATTTATCGGTCCGAACGGTGCGGGAAAATCTACTACAATCCGAACACTGCTTGGTCTGCTCTTTCCCACATCAGGCAGAGCGACTATTTTTGGGAAGGATATCATTCGACAGAAAACCGAAATTCTTGCTGATATCGGTTATATGCCGTCGGAGGCAACTTTTTACAACGGCATGAAAGTTCGTGATGTGATTTCTCTTTCTGCGAAAATGCGTAAAGCAGATTGTTCTGATGAAGCAAAAATACTCTGTGAACGATTGGCATTGGATACAGAAAAACGTGTGGAAACACTTTCTCTTGGCAATCGAAAAAAAGTTTCTATTGTGTGTGCCATGCAACACAAGCCGAAGCTTTATATTCTGGACGAGCCTACAAGCGGTTTGGATCCCTTGATGCAAAAGGAATTTTTTGATATTCTGAAAGAACGGCATTCCGATGGTGCAACGATTTTTCTTTCTTCCCATGTTCTTTCTGAGATACAAAAATATTGTTCCCGTGCTGCAATCATTAAAGCGGGAAAACTGATTGCACAGGACAGTGTGGATAATCTTTCCAAAACCAGTGCAAAACGGGTAACGCTTCATGGTGTACATACGGTACCAGAAGAATTATCTGTAAAATCAGTAGAAGTAATAGAAGATACTGTTACATTTCTTTATAGTGGAGATATTCATAAATTATTAAATATCGTAAATCAATTACCCATTTATAATATGACAATTACAGAGCCAGATCTGGATGAAATCTTTTTGCATTATTATGAGAAAGGTGACGAGAACGTATGACGATTTATCAAAAAGAATTAAAACAGGCGACAAAGTCTTGGATTATTTGGACATGTGCCATTGCATTTATGATGCTGGTCTGCATCTTTCTGTTTCCAGAAATGAAAGGCGAGATGGATAATGTCAGTAGTATTTTTTCCAATATGGGAGGATTTAGTGCGGCATTCGGAATGGATCAGCTCAATTTTGGGGAACTAATGGGTTTTTATGGAATTGAATGTGGAAATATTCTTGGAATTGGCGGTGGATTTTTTGCAGCACTTACCGGAATTTCTGTTCTTGCAGACGAAGAGAAGGAACATACAGCTGAATTTCTGCTGACGCATCCCATCTGTCGTGGTTCTGTACTGACGCAGAAACTGCTGGCTGTTTGTACACAAATCATTCTGATGAATGTTTTTGTAGTTGCAGTGAGTTTCATTTCTGCTGTAATCATTGGGGAATCTTTTCAAATGCGAGAATTTGTGCTGCTGCATACAGCATATCTAATGATGCAGATAGAAATTGCTTGTATTTGTTTTGGAATATCGGCATTTATCCGGCGTGGCAGTATTGGGATTGGATTAGGACTTGCTATTGTGCTCTATTTTATGAATATCATCTGCAATATCAGCGAACAAGCAGAATTTTTGAAGTATATTACACCTTATGCTTATTCAGATGCCAGCAGCATTCTTTCTGCATCCAAGTTGGAACCTGGATTAGTCGGAGTCGGTGCAATATTTACGATAGTAGGAATTATAACTGCGTATATAAAATATACGAAAAAAGATATTAAATAAGTGCTATAAACATTAATCATAAAAATAGAGAAAGGTTGCCGCAACTTGACAGGAATACAACAGTTCCGTCAAAATAATCATGGTATTTATTCGACATTCTTTTGAAAATTTGTACCCCAAGCTGCCATAGAATCTAGAATGGGTTCCATACTGTGACCGAGTTCGGTCAGTGTATATTCCACTCTCGGTGGAACTTCAGGAAATACGGTTCTTGTCAACAGACCGTTTTCCTCCATATTACGCAGGTTTGCCGTCAGTACTTTCTGTGAAATGCCGGTTACGGATTTTTTTAGTTCGCCGAAACGTTTTGTGCCGTTTCTCAGGTCACGAAGAATTAACACTTTCCACTTATCACCGATGAGCATCAATGTTATTTCCACCGGACAAGCTGGTAATTCCGATTTTGTTATCATAAACGACCTCCTAATAGTATCAAATTAACTATAACATGCTTTTAGATACAGTTTAACATATTGCTATGAGAAATGCAAGAAAAATTTTTCGGAGGAATTTTCCCGAAATCGCACAATTGTTACTGCAAGGAAACTATGTCACAAAAAAGTGCCTACTTTACAATTTTTAAAGGCTGTGCTATCATAGAATCAAGGAAAGAGAAACAGTACTGAAATCTTCCGAAAACGCAAAAAACCATATCATTTTTAGGAGGAAGATACGATGAAACTTGCAGTAATTTGTGCAAACGGAAAAGCAGGACAGCTGATTGTGAAGGAAGCTGTGGAGAGAGGGATGGACGTAACGGCAGTTGTCAGAGGAGAAAACAAAACTGTTGCTGAAAATGCAGTCATCAAGGATCTATTTGATCTGACTCCGGAGGATCTAAAGGGGTTTGATGTGGTTGTTGACGCATTCGGTGCATGGACACCGGATGTATTGTCCCAGCACTCCACATCTCTCAAGCACCTGTGCGACATTCTCAGCGGAACAGACACGCATCTATTGGTTGTTGGAGGAGCAGGAAGTCTTTATATAAATTCGGAACACACTGTTCAGGTTATGGATGGTCCCGACTTCCCTGATATGTTTAAGCCGCTTGCTGCTGCTCAAGGTAAGGCATTGGAAGAACTGAGAACAAGAAACGATGTAAAGTGGACGTTTATCAGTCCTGCCGGAGATTTTCGTGCAGATGGCGAACGAACAGGCAAATATATTCTTGGTGGCGAAGAACTTGTGCTGAATTCCAAAGGGGAAAGTGTCATCAGCTATGCGGATTATGCAATTGCAATGGTAGATGAAATCATCAGCGGAAATCATGTGCAGCAGCGTATTAGCGTTGTTGCTGAATAATGGTATCCATCACAAAGCAGAAGAGGGTTGTTCTAATTGGACAGTCCTCTTTATTATTTATATATGATGCCCAAATAATAAAGAACTAAACAGTATTGAATAAAATTGAAAAAGGTGATATGATGAAAGAAACAATCAAATAGAAAAAGATACCTGATTTTAAGATGGATCTAATTTAAATGAGGGATAAAAGTGTATAGTATTGGAACATTTTCTAAGTTAACGAAAACCACAATTGCTACATTACGGTTCTATGATAAAACAGGTCTGTTAAAACCGGCATATACAGATGAAAAAACAGGGTATCGCTATTATTTGTCTAAGCAATTAATCCCATTGCAAAGAATTATTTCACTTCGCCAGATTGGAATGCCGATTGAGAAAATCAAGGAAGTCATTTGTGCAGATAATCATCAAAAGCAATTAGAGGAATATCAAAAGGAACTGGAGCAGAGTATAGTAGAAACACAGCAAAAACTAAAGAAGATACAAATGATGATGCAGGAGAAAGAACAATATCAAGTGATTATCAAGGAACTTGATGAATGCATTGTATACTCTAAAACGGCGAAAATAGAAAGCAATCGTCAAATTTATCATTTTATTCAGTCAACTGAAAAAACAATTTTTCAGGGAAATCCAGGATTAAAGGTGGCATGTCCGGATTATTGTTTTTTAACTTACTTAGATAATGAATATCGTTCTAAAAATATGACAGTAGAATATTGTCAAGCAACGAATTTTTGGGGAAAGGACATTGATAATATTGTGTTCAAAACTTTGCCTGGCTGCAAGGTAGCTTGTTTATATTTTAAAGGTTCCAATCAATATATTGGAGCAGGATTTGCATTTTTATATAATTGGATAAATAAAAGTGGATATAAACCATGCGGTACGCCAAGAGAATGTTACATAGATGGTCTTTGGAATGTAGATTCCATTGACCTATGGCTAACAGAAATACAAATTCCCATCGAATAAATTGTGCATAATACACAAAAATGTAGTAGAATTATTATCAGAATGACGATTTTTTGAAGGAAATATTGACTCTATCCTTACAAGAGAGTTTATAATCCGATTAGCAAGTTTGATGCTTGACTCTATTGTAAAAAAGGATATGATGCAAATGAGATGTAAAAAAATCGTGGCTGCACTCTGTACATTTTCTTTGATGGGTACACTTGTAGCATCGGCGGCAGGAACAAATTTTCTGTCTGTTACGGATCTTCAAAATCAGGCAAATTTTCTCTTGAATCGAGAAAATAAGAGCAAGGTTGCATTGGATATGAATTGTGATGATTCTGTGGATGTCCTTGACTTGATGATGATGAAGCAAATTGAGACTTCCAGTGCGTGTCGCTATAAATATAATGTTTTTGATGATGTTGAAATCAAAAAAGACATTGTGTTTGCACAAAAAGAGGACTATCAAAATAAGAATGTAGACTTGGCACTGGATCTGTATCAACCTAAAAAAGATAATTTGGAAAAACGTCCGGTTATCATCTGGGTACATGGAGGGGGAATGTACGCTGGCAGCAAAGACGCAAGTTGGGATCCTATTACAGAACTGGCACAGGATTTTGCTGAAAAAGGTTATGTTAGCGTTTCCATTGATTATCGTTTGAATCCTACATGGGAAGAAGCAGGGACTTTTAATGAGACAATGAAAAATGCGGCAGAAGATGTCGCTTCCGCTGTGGATTGGATCAGGGCAAATGCAGAAGAATATAGTTTGAATCCGAACTATATCGCACTTGCCGGTTATTCTGCTGGTGCTGAAATTGTGGACAATATGTATTTCAGCAATTCGCTTGTCAGTGCATCTGATTTTGATAAAAGTGGGATTAAGGCGGTGGTTTCTATCAGCGGAAATAGACTGTTTTATGACAGTTCTGCGTGTTCCGGAGAGGAAAATACAAAATGTTTGATTTTGCATGGAGATGCAGATGATGTCAATCCCCTTTCAGATGCACAGACATTTTTGAATCAGCTCGGGACACGAGGACAAATGGAAATACTTTCAGGAAACAGTCATTACTGGACACAGACGGACGAGCAGAAAACATTTTTGAAAGATAATATTTCTCGTTTTCTGATTCAAAACATGTTTTCCATTTACGCTTCCGGAAAACCTGCATGGACAGAGTTGATTGAAAATGGCGATTTTTCAAAAGGAAAAAATAACTGGGATATTTATGTTGCTGGCGGTGCAGATGCCCAGATGAGTGTACAGAATGAGCAGCTTGTCATCTCTATTTCTGATGGCGGTACATTATTCTATGGTGTACAGCCGTATTATAGCGTGATTCCGCTTTATAAAAACGGAGTATACCGATTGCAGTTTGATGTAAGTTCTTCTGTAGAACGTACCATTGATTACCGAATCCAGCAGGACGGCGGTACTTATACTTCTTATGTCAGTGGCAATCCAAAGGTGAATTCGGAAGTAAAGCATATTGATACGACGTTTACGATGAATTATGATACAGATAAAAGAGCAAAGCTGACGTTTAATCTTGGAAACTGCTTATCTGAGCAGCACGATGTTATAATTGATAACGTCAGTCTGTGTCTGATTGATGATTCCAAGGTAGAATATAAGATTGACCCGATAATCGAACCGCAAAAAATCATCACAAATCAAATTGGGTATCTTCCGAATGCATCAAAAATTGCAGTATTCCGAGGCAATAATCAAGATACGGAATTTGAAGTCGTCAATCTGTCGAATGATACGGTCGTATACACAGGAAAGATTACTGGCAGTATTGAGAATCAAACAGCAAATGAAACGGATCGGTATGGAGATTTTTCCGAAGTGATGGAAGATGGCACTTATCTGATCAGAACCAAATCATTGGGAGATTCTTACACATTTGAAATTGCACCAGATGTTTATAATGGTCTGTTGGAGGATGCGGTTCGTATGATGTTTACACAAAGATGCGGAACAGAACTTACCAGCGATTATGTGGGGGATTTTGCACATAAAGAATGCCATTCGGAAATGGCTGTGATTTATGGAACAGAAGAAAAAATAGATGTTTCAGGCGGCTGGCATGATGCAGGAGATTATGGAAGATATGTAGTTGCAGCGGCTAATACTGCGGCAGAAATGCTTTTGGCTTATGAAAATACTCCTGATTTATTCAGTGATGATACAAACATTCCAGAAAGCGAAAATGGTGTGCCTGATATTCTGGATGAAGTGCGATATTGTCTGGACTGGATGTTTAAAATGCAGAATGAAGAGGGCGGCGTTTATCATAAGGTCACTTGTGCGGAATTCCCCGGATATATTATGCCGGAATATGAAACGGAAGAACTGATCGTGTGCCCTGTTTCCAAGACTGCTACAGCTGACTTTGCAGCCCTTATGGCAATGTCATATGATGTCTATAAAAACATTGATGAGAATTATGCGAAGAAGTGTTTAAATGCTGCGGAAAAGGCATGGACTTATCTGGAATCCGGAGGCGGTGAACTGATTACAGAAAATCCTTCTGGAATTGTTACTGGTGCTTATGAAGATACCGACTTTGCAGATGAACGCTACTGGGCAGCAGCACAGCTTTATAAGGCAACTGGAAAGACGGTCTATAAAGAAGCATTTGAACAGGCTGCAAAGGAAAATGTGTATACTGGATTTGGATGGCAGAGCATGGGGCACTTTGGAAATCTTGCATACTTGAGCATGGAGAAAAGTAAGATAGATTCCAATGTAGCAGATAAGATTCGGGAAACAGTCATAGCAGAGGCAGATGCCATTGTATCTTCTGCTGCATTAGATGGCTATGGTGTAGCAATGGAAAACTATTACTGGGGAAGCAATATGACAGTGATGAATCAGGGACTGGTACTTTTGCTTGCAAATCAGATTTCATCCAATCAGGAATATCAAAACAGTGCAGGAGAACACCTGAACTATGTACTGGGCAAAAATCCTATGGCAATGTGCTATGTGACTGGATATGGAACAGTTTCTCCGCTGCATCCGCATCATAGACCTTCTATGGTTACAAAGGATGTGATAAATGGTATGGTAGTTGGCGGACCAAATCAGAAGCTTGAAGATTCCGTTGTAAAATCCGAATGCAAAAATTCGCCATCTGCACTGTGTTATGTAGATGACTACGAGAGCTATTCTACGAATGAAGTCGATACATATTGGAATTCTCCGTTGATCTATTTGTTATCTGCATTTGCGATTCCGCCGAATAAATAATCAAAGGACATATAAATCTATGATTGAGAAGGCGGATAGGAATAGTATCCGCCTTCCCTATCCATAAATTTGTTTTTGAAGGAGATTGTTATGAAATTTTTAAATAGTATATGCGGCATTTTC
>JAEDGE010000180.1 GCA_016297675.1 Oscillospiraceae bacterium | reverse complement strand
TTTGTTAACACAGGCAAAAATCATCATGCACAGGTAGGTGCGAAAGGCTCTGATGGCAAACTCCGTGTAGTAGACGCTTTCGTTTGCAGCGCCGAAGATGCCAATAAGCTGCCGGGGAAAGAATTCTACCAGAATCAGCGCTATTGCACCCACAAGGCTTTCCGCGATCAGCAGTTTGGTAAACAGCTCCTTGACCCGGTGGCTTTTTCCGGCGCCCATATTAAAGCCAACAATCGGTATACAGCCCGCAGCCATGCCCACAACAATGGAAATGACGATCTGGAAAAACTTCATAACAATGCCGACCACCGCCATGGGAATCTGGGCGTACTGCGCCTGCCCGAAAATTGGGTCCAGCGCGCCGTATTTGCGGAGCATGTTGTTGATGGCTGCCATGGCTGCAACCAGACTGATTTGAGACAGAAAACTGGTCATACCAAGTACCAGCGTTCTGCCGCACACGGAAGAAGCAAAGCGATAGTGTTCCTTGTCCGGCTTAATGATTTTCATGTTGCACAGATACCAGACTGCGAGAATTACCGTTACAATTTGCCCGATGACGGTTGCGACAGCCGCGCCCATCATGCCCCAGCGAAATACGAAAATAAATATGGGGTCCAGAATGATGTTGATAACCGCACCGGCAAGGGTGGAAGCCATGGCAAATTTCGGATTTCCGTCTGCCCGGATAACAGGATTCATTGCCTGACCGAACATATAGAAGGGGATTCCCAGAGAAATATAGAAGAAGTATTCCTTGGAATGGTAGAAGGTTTCCGGGTTTACTGTACCGCCAAACATAGCGATGATCTGATCGGAGAAAATCAAATAGACCGCCGTAAGCACAAGACTGCTGAATACAGCCATAATCACGGAGCTGCCTACGCTGTTCTTCGCGGCAGCCATATCCTGTTTTCCCAGACTGATGCTTACGAAAGCGCAGCAGCCGTCGCCGATCATCACGGCTATGGCAAGCGCCACCACCGTCAGGGGAAATACTACGGTATTGGCAGCATTGCCGTAAGAGCCAAGATAGCTGGCATTGGCAATAAAAATCTGGTCTACGATGTTATAAAGCGCGCCTACCAGAAGGGAGATAATGCAGGGCAGGGCATATCGCTTCATCAGCTTTCCGATGCGCTCTGCCCCTAAAAATTGGTTGGAATTGTTCATTGGGTTCACCATTCCTTTGCAAAAAAAATAGCGTGCAGCCTGAAAACGCTGGATTTACGCCACAGGCTACACGCTTTATTTATTTCAGATAATCCCCAACGGGGCAGGTATTGTACTGCTTGATGACCTTCACGATAATGGAGCCGTCACTCTGCGGGATTTCTTCCAGAATCTTGTACTGAGTGCGATTACGCTCGAGGGTAGCCTTGTAATGCGCAACTTCCTCATTTACCAGCTTTACTGCGTAATTGTGATCCACATCCTCCTTCAGCATAAAATGGAGTGTTTGACAGATGCACGCTGCTTTGACACGTTTCATAGTTTTGCCTCTTTCTGAAAAATAAAACGGGTGGTATCTTTGCGCAACTGGATTTACGCAGAGATGCCACTCGTTACAAAAATAGTATACCTTATTTTTGGAACTGTTTCAAAGGGTATTTTCCACAAAAATTCAGTATTTTTCTTTGGAAAAAACTGCCTTTGAAATTGCGGCGCAGTATCTGGTACAATTATGGTTGTGAAGTATCGCTTATTTTAATTGATGGAAGGATGGTAGAATATGTACGATAAAGGCAGTTATGTCAGCTACGGAGGACACGGCATTTGCCAGATTTCAGATATTCGCTCAATGGATTTTGGAAACGGAATCGGTCAGCAGGAATATTATGTCATTCAACCAATTGCTCCCGGCAGCGCAACCATTTACCTGCCGGCAGGGAATTCCAACGTACAGAAAAAGATGCGCCCGGTGCTGACGCAGGAGGAAATCGATTCCATTATTCACAGTGTCAAAAACGATGAAATGCCATGGGTTCTGGATCGGAAACTCAGATTGGCGCAGTTCCACCAGATTCTTTCCCGGAGAGAAACGCGGGAGCTCCTCTTGCTGGCAAGCTGTCTCCACCAGCGTTCTATGGAAAAAGGACTTTCCGGCAGTGAACTGGACATCCTGCACAGGGCGGAGGGAATTATCGAGCAGGAATTTGCGTTTTCTCTTCAGATCGGCAGGGAAAAGATCGGAGAATACATACAAGACAAGCTAAAATAATGATTATATGAGAAAAACAGTCTCCGGTAATTGACCGAAGACTGTTTTTTTGATATCCTATCCTTATCCAGGAAAACTCTGGTTAAATCGTCTGCAGCTGGTCGACGAATCTTTAGCCGCCAGCTCTTGCCGATTGAATCAAAGCTTCCCTGGGACAGCGGGGGTGGATAGACATGACAAGCGAAGAAATACTGTTTCAGAAATTTGAGAATTCCTCTCAGGAAGCAGTCCGGCTGAATCTGGCGATTAGCGGGTATTTTCAGGAGAATACCCATGACGTGATACGAGAAAAATACGAAGCATATCTCAGACGCCGGATCCGCCCTACGCTGGAAGCGCTGATTGCTGCTGACGATTTGACCAATTTGCAGAAACTGGAGAATAGCGGATGGCTGTCCGCTGCATTGATTGAAACCGGTTTGGAAACTGCAATTCGACTGAAAAAGACCGAACTGTTTGTTTGGTTTCTGAATCTGAAGGCTGAAAAATATGGTTTTTCTGGCAGGAATTTTTCCCTGTAGTTTTTGGTTATGGAAAAAGAAGAGAAGCAAATCCGCGTATGCCTGCAAATTTTACAGACCAGCCGGAATGAACTGAATGACCTGTATCCCTATCTGGACGGCGCATTTGCCCATCTCGATTACGCTTTTTGTCGTGAACGGGAATTCCGGGTGGATGGTACCCATCTGTTGGTACACCCGGAAGCGCTGATGTCGCTTTACTGCAAAGATCCGGAAGCCATTCGGCACGGGTATCTGCATATGCTATTGCACTGCCTGTTCCTGCACCTGTTTACTCCGGGAACCGGAGACAGCAGGTTGTGGAACCTTGCCTGTGACATGGCTGTCGAGCAGATCATTGCCCGGGAAAAGAGTCCGCGCCTGTACCAGGACAATCCGGTTCGTTCTGCATGCCTGGCACAATTGGGGGATGCCATGCTGTCCGCCGAAAAGATGGCTGCCCTGCTTCAGGAAGGACGGTTTCCTTACTCCATCGAACAACTGGAAACTGCATTTCGGTTTGATAATCACAGCCGTTGGCAGGAGTTATCCTCTCAGAATTGCTGTGAACAGTGGGAACGGCTGCTGGTGGATGCCGCGGGAAAAAAAGCGGGCAAAGGCAAGCGGGGAACCACTGCCGGTTCCGGAGAAGAAGCCATTTCGAAACTGGATCCCACTGGATTTGATTACCGGACATTTCTGCGGCGATTTACCGTTCCCAGGGAAGAGGTGGAATTGGATCACGAGAGCTTTGACTATGCCTTCTACAATTTTGCCATGGA